>CAYZGY010000823.1:0-3960 GCA_964478085.1 uncultured Planctomycetia bacterium | reverse complement strand
GGCCGAATACCTGTGGTCTGGACGTCAACGAAGACGACCTGCCGGAGTGTGTTTACCCGCCTTGCGCGAGCTGACGAGGTATCTGTCCAGGGTGGCCGAGACATCGGCCACCCTTCGAGGAACGGAGGTGGAAATGGATCGGGTCTTGAATCGTGCGGTAGCTGCGCGACGACTCCGTCTCGCCGCGTTGGGGCTCCTCGCGAGTCTCGTGTGGAGCGTCCGACTCGACGCGCAGCTGATCAACGAGGTCATCGCGGACAACGAGACGCAGACCCCTCTCGACGTGGGCGGTGGCACACCGGACATGGTCGAGCTGTTCAACGACACGAACGGCTCGATCGTGCTCGGGGCTTCGACGGAGGCGCAGTCTTACGCTCTGACCGATTCGCTCGAGTTCGACCCGGAGTCGGCCTACTTCTTCCCGGACGCTCGTGCGAGCTTCGGACCTGGCGGGCGTCTCGTCGTATTCTGCGACGGCAACGAAGCGCAGAACGCCTGCGAGCTTCACGCGCCGTTCAATCTCTCCAGCGACGGCAGCGAGCCGGTCGTGCTCTGGGGGCCCGAGGACGGAGGCGGTCAACGAGAGATCGTCGATCGCGTGTTCCTCCCGCCGTTGCGCCGAGATGTGTCCTTCGGACGTTTCCCCGACGGTGAGGGCGGCGCGAACATGACCGTCGAGGAGCACCTGGAGAATATGGTGTTCTACCCGCCGGGTCGAACGTCGTTCGGTAACACGTGTGCGAACATTCCGGGGAACTGCCCGGTCAACGGTGCGTCGCGTCGGCACTGTTCGGGCGCGTCGAACCGCGTGCCACTTCCGAGCGACAACGTCGCGCCGCGCGTCGACCGCGTCTTCGAGTCGACCAACGCTCCGGCCGCCAACGAGGTGGTCGACTTGATCGCTCGCGTACGCGACGATGGCGAGCCGATCCCATCGAACATCACCAGCGTCGAGATCGTCTATCGCGTTCAGCCTGCGGGCGGAGAGTTCGGCGTGGAGCAGTCGATCGAGATGGATCTCGATGAGAGCGTCGGCGAAGGCGGAATCCTGTCGGCCGCCGATCGTGGTCGACCTCTCGACCTTTTCTCGCTCTGGACGGGAACGATTCCGGGTCAGTCGGCGGGTTCGCGTGTCGAGTTCTTCCTGCGCGTGACGGACGAGGCCGGTGCAACGACGACGCGTCCTCGAAATCTCTGCCACGCGGCGGCGCCTTACGATGACGACGACGGTCCGTGTGACCGCGAATTCGGCCCGAGCGAGAACGGCTGTGAGCTCGATGCCGAAGACGAAACGTGCGTTCCCGACGAAGAGCCGGAAGAGCCCGAAGAGCGATCGGCGCGCGCAGATGGCGGCGGTGCGGACTCGGTGATCGGTCTGCGCTACTTCTCCTGCACGACGCGTTCGACCTACAAGGTTGCTCACGCGCCGGCGGACGGAAAAGCGAGCGTCGTCATCAACGAGGTCGTCCCGGCACAAGCAGGTCTTCTCCGCGATCCTAGCGAGGTCGTTACGTGCTCGGCCGGAGTCGTTACTTGCGACACGAGTATCGATCCCGACTGCTGCCACAAGGACGAGGACTTCCTCGAGATCTTCAACGGCGCGAACGAGCCCGTCGACCTCTCGGGTTGCTTCCTTTCCGACAGCTTCTTCCAGCCGCAGGCTTGGAAGTTCCCCGAGGGCTCGATCATCCCGACGGGCGAGTACGTCATCGTCTGGCTCGATCGAGACGGATCGAAGTGTCCGAACCCCGACGTCTTGACGATCCCGTGCTTCTGGGAGTGTCCCGATCCCAATGTCCAGTCGATGCAGCGGGATCCTCCGCAGTTCCACGCGAACTTCGCGATCAACGCGGACGGAGATCAGATCTTCCTCTTCGATACCGAGGATGCGGGCTACGGATTGATCCACGGAGTCGACTTCGGCACGCCGAGCGACATCTGTGGGTTCACCCCTGGCGAAAACATGATGGGCGAGCCGACCGACGACGTGCGGCCGAACCAGTCTCTCGCGCTTTCGCCGAACGGTGATCCGAACGGTCAGTTCGTCATCGTCGACTCGCCGACGCCCGGTTCGGAGAACGATGCTCGCTGTGGTGACGCGCCGCTCTTCCGTCGCGGTGACGCCTCGGGCGACGGCGCGTTAGACCTCTCCGATGGAGTCCGGATCCTGAACTTCCTCTTCACGGGTGGTTCGGCTCCGCCGTGTCGAGACGCTGCCGATACGGATGACACGGGCCTCATCGACATCGGAGACGCGATCGCGATCTTCAACTTCCTCTTCCTCGGAGGGGGGCCGCCGGCGGCGCCAGGACCCAATACCTGTGGACCGGACGTCGCGGAAGACGGGCTTCCCGAATGCGACTACATCGCGTGTTGACGCGAAGCTCGCATTTCGAGGAAAGGAAGAAGGCCGTCACGATTTCGAGATCGTGACGGCCTTCATTGTGACGAGCGACGGTCGTTCGATCTTATCGAGAGGTCTGGTTCGAGACTTCGTTGGTGGATTCGGATTCAGCGCTCGTGTCCTGGCGCGGGCACTCGCGGATCAGTCGAACCATGCCGGGCATGTTCTCGGCGATGTGTGGGACCTCGGCGTCGGGAAGCTGGTCCGTGTCGGCCTCGACGAGCTCGCAGCTCTCGAGGATCGCGAGCGTGTCGTCGTCCGGGCACGCCGTGCGTGAGAAGCTCTCGAGGAGGCGTGGGCGACGCGGAGCGCTCGACTCGGTCGGAGGCTCTCCGGCATCGGCCGAGAACGCGAGGATCTCGCCGAACTCCTGGAAGCGAATCGCGCGTCGAGCACGCTTGCGGTCGTCATTCAGGAGCGGAGAGGTCTCGCCGTCCGGACGGAAAGGATCGGTCGGATCGACCGGAGCCTCGGCCCCGCGTGGCGTGGAGCTCTCCGACTCGACCGGAGCGTCTTCGCCTTCGGCAAAGACGAAATCGAGAGCCGCCTCGTAGGACTCGTGCCCACTCGTCGATTGAACTCGCGGGTTGAACCAAGCCGCTTGTGCGAGGACAGGCGACTTCGCGATCGACGGCAGATCGATGATCTGCTCGTTCGACGTCTCCGGCTCCTCGAGCTCCTCTTCCTCGCCGTGTGTCTCCGGTGCTGGCTCCTCGACCGGCGACGGGGGCTCCACGACCGTGCGACGTGCGAGCTTCGATCGACGCTGCGGCGAGTTGCAACGTTCGCGATGGGGAGCCTCGCGAAAGGCCGACTCCACGATCGTTCCCTGCCGGCGTCGCTTCAGGTTCGACAGAACGATTGCGAGGACGAGAAGGGCACCCGCGAGGAGCGAGGCCGATCCGGCGAGCGTCGCCGGCTCGCGACCGACTTCGAGAACTCGGAAGCCGGGAGCGAGGCGAATGCCGCGCGCTTCCATGCGCTGGCGGATCGACGCCTCGAGCTCGCCGCTCGCGATGTACGAGATTCCGGTGGCCTGAACCGAGAGGCCGACGTCTTCCGCGTCCGCGTAGGCCGGCTGGACGACGAAGACGAGCGTGCAGCCGTACTGGCTGTCGTCACCGGTGACGGGCTGGAAGCGCGTCAGGTCGTCCGTCTGGGGCGGCTGCAGCCGGCTCAGCGCGGGACGCGCTTGGACTTCCGCCCAGGCCGGTACCTTCGTGCAGTCCGAGGCGGCTGAGGTCTTCCTCGGTGAAGGCCTCGATCTTCTAAGGAGTGGATAGAGGATTCTGAGGAGCCCGGGGATCCGGGCCACCAGAGTCGTCGAGGCAAGACGCGGGCCGGAGTCGTAAGTACTTGTTTTCGCGCGATCGCGGACCACACGGTGCACTCGAACCGTCTAGGATCGAGACCGCCTGATCGTGTCCAATCCGAATCGGGTCGACTGTCTCAGTCCTGACTCAGGCCATCGCCGGCGAGCAACGCCGCGCCCAGCGCGCCTGCCGACCGGCCGTTCTTCGTCACCCGGATCGAGATGTCGCGGTGCGATCGCGGCA
>CAYZGY010000822.1:0-3962 GCA_964478085.1 uncultured Planctomycetia bacterium | reverse complement strand
TCGGCGGAGCCGAGGGCGGCGAGCTCGCCGGTCAGGCCGGCAACGACTTCCTCTTCGGAGCTACCGGACAGGATGTGCTTCGTGGAGGCGCGGGCTCGGACTATCTGTCCGGGGACGCGAACGACGACCGTCTCTTCGGCGGCGCCGGTAACGACTCTCTCGAGAGCGGGCCGGGCGAGGATCATCTCTTCGGCGACGCGGGGAATGATCGTCTCGTGGCCGACGAAGGTCGCGGAGTGCTCGTCGGTGGAAGCGGGGATGATCTTCTCGTTGTCCGAAGTGGCGACGAGCTTCAGCTTCACGGCGGCACCGGCGATGACGTCTACCGCATCGACGGCGACGCGTGGGGGACCGCGAGGCTCGCCGAGTCACGCGACAGCGGCACGGATACGATCGACCTCTCCACTGTCACGAGCGGACTGACCCACAGCTTCAACAAGGGGGTGCTGACGACGGGAACGGGGACCTTCACGCGAAGCGATCCGAACTTCTTCCAGCGAAACTTCACATCGAGCGGCGACGCGTCAGGCAGTTTCGAAGATGACGCGAACACGCTGAGCGTTCCGAAGTTCGAAGCCGGGAATCCATCCCAGTTGTTGTCTCTTCCCGAAGACGCAAGGCGTGGATCCTTCATTCTTGTATACGAAACTCCGACCGGCGGCAGAACCAGCACTATGCCGATCGACATCGCTGATGCCGATGGCAATCGGCTCGACGACAAGAATCTGGTGAAGTTGATTCAAGAGAGGCTCGACGAGCGCATCAAGACGACGCGAGAGGTCAAGGTCTCGAGGGGAGAGGCTAACAGGACGTTCGTGCTCGAGTTTGTCGATCACGAGGCCGTCATCCAGCGAGTGCGGCAGGAGAAGGAGAACGGCGATCCCGACACGATCGAGCCGACGCGATTCCTCGTCGAGCAGTGGAGTCTTGTGAACGAGGGAGGTGCGGCGGTCGATCAACCCGCGCCCGAGGTCCTCGTCAGGATTCGGGATAATCCTCTCCTTCTGGATGAGATCCAGATCATCGATCTCGGGCACGCGAACGCTCCGCAGCCCGGTCAAGAGTTCCGACTCAAGATCGGGAAGAAGACGATCACGGAAGCGATCAGGGTCGTCGACAACGGAAGCGGCGGCGTGGACACGGAGGCGACGGGTGAAGCGATAGAGAACGCGCTGAACAAGCTCCGCCAAAACACGGGCTTCCTCTCGAAACACTGGGGCGGAGACTTCTTCGTCGACGTCACGACCCTCGATGGCAGCGACCGCGCGTGGATGGTCCACGTCTACGATCCGGCCGCCAAGAATGTCGACCAAATCGAGGTCGTCCGGCCGGCACAGGCTGACGAAAAAGCCCCGTCTCCGTTCGTCGACGCGAACGGAAACGCCCTGGTCTTGGCGATCACGTCGAACGACGGCAGCCCAGCCAGCAGCCTCGCGAACATCGAGAAGTTCATCGCCGGCGCCGGAGCGAACTACTTCGCGTTCGGCGATGGCTGGGGAGCGAACTACCGCTTCGGCAGTCAGTTCCTTCCGAGCTTCCTGAAGAAGCCGGATAGCAAGCTCGAGATCGACGTCAGCGCTGCGACGGCCAACAACGAGATCGTCGAGCTCGACTTCCGCGCCGTCAGCAAGGAGCTCAAGTACGTCTTCTCGACGGATCACTTCGCGGTGCAGCAGATCACGTTGCCGCAGGAGTTCACGAACGACTTCACGATCTCTTACACAACCTCGGCGGTCTGGGAGCTCGACCTGCGAGAGGCTGCGAGCGGAACGTTCCAGTTGCAGCTCGATGATCCGAGACATCCTGGTGTCGCCGACAGGCGGATGACGACGGGCAACATCAAAGTCAGCACGAGCACGGCCTTTGGGCTCTTCGATCCGAACAAGACGACGGCTCACAACATCGAGCGTGCGATCGAAAAGGTTTGGCCGAACAACAATCCCTTCCAGACCAACCGATTCACGAATCCCGTCTCGGTCACTCCCGACGCCAAGAACCCCGGTAAGTTTTACCTGAAGTTCCGCGATGCGGGGTACGCGCCAAGTCTCACCTCGCCCCACTCCACGCTCGTAGATAAGAACGGGGGAGCTGTTGGGAATCCTCCCGTCAACGTGGTAACCGGCGCTCGCCAGACAACCGGGGCGATCGAGATCGCCAGCACGGACGCGGCGACGGCGGTGAACATCCAGCAGGCGCTCGCGGGGCTCAAGTACTCGAGTCGAGAGAATCTCGCTGTTCGAGTCGCAGCCGTTGAAGGCACGCCCAAGAGCTGGACGGTACGGTTCGACGAGGCCGGCAAGCAGAGGATTCTCGAGACGGACGTCTTTAGCGGCACGGTCGTCGAGCGCCCCTCCGACGCCGTCACGAGCGTCACGATCACGAAGCTCGACTCACGCTCGTCCATCGTCTCGAACGGATCCGTCCTCACCGACCTCTTCAGTTCGGTGTTTCCGCAGAGTGTCGAGTACAACAAGCTCAAGATCGTCGGTATCGGCAAGTCCACGACCATCTACGGTGGCGGCAACAAGAACACGTTCCGTCTCGAGAAACATGTGACTTTCGAAGGCAACCTGATCGGAGGGACGGGGCTCCGTGCATTCAGCGCCGACGATCTGCTCAACGCCCCCGAAGTTTTCGCGGCCGTCGCGGGACTCCAGGTCCCGCAGCTGCTCGTCACGAACACCGTCGACTTCTCCGGTATCGGCAGCGAGTGGAGCAATCCCCGCTCGTGGGTCACCGGCGCGAGCTTGATCAGTCGCAGTGCGGACGCCGGCGGAGTGACGGTGACGGTCGAGGGCACCGACGGACGTCCCGTGCACGACCTGGTCTTCCCCGTCGAGGCGAAGGGCGGGACGTTCGGGTTGACGTACGGTGATTCCAAGGTCCCTGGCGACATCGAGTACGACCCTGAAGACCTCGAGGCGACGGCGAATCGCATCCGCAAGACCCTGACGAGCGAAGTGGGAGACATCGAGGACGTCGTCGTTACTGCGACGAAGGGCGGCGCCGAACGTGGAGATGCGTTTCGTGTCGGTATCCAGCCGACGACGGGGACCGGCGAGGCTCTCGGAACGACGAGGGTAGTCCTCCGTCGAGTCGTGACGGCGATCAAGTCCGAGATCACGACATTTCAAGACGGCGGTAGTAGGCTCAACGAGATTCAGCATCTCTATCTCGTTGGAGAAAAGGGGGCTTTCCGCCTCGAGGTTCCCAGCTCCCGGGGGTTGCCCGACGATCTTTCCCAGCGTGAGACCACGCAGGACATCACGATCGTGCTGAGGGACGACGGGAGTCTCGACGGAGACGGTACGGCCGAGGCGATACGTCGCGAGGTCAACCTTGCTCTATCGGATGATCCAGACTCGTTCACCGTTGCAGTCGCTTGGGAGGACGCGTCGAAGCGTTTCGTGCTGACGTATTCCTCGCTCCTCGACCTCGAGGAGGCGAGATTGCTCGACGCGACGGCCGGAGCGGAGGCGGGCAAGCTCGTCTACGGCGTGGATGCCGCGCCGGTCGCCCTCGGGCCGGCGGTCCACAACCTCGACCGGAACGAGGTTCGCCAGGCGATCTATCTCGTTGGCGCGGTCGGCGGCCAGTTCCGGCTCGCTGTGGACGGAAGCCCGGCCGTGACGTTCGACCTGGATCGAGCGTCATTCAAGGGCGCTCTGAAGGCCGAGCTCGAGCGTCTCGGATACACCGGAGTTCGATTCGACGATGGGGACGGCACGCTCGGATCCCCGATCGTCTTGACTTACACGCGGAATGCCGGCAACCCGCCCGCGAACATCGTCGTTCCGATGAAGGCGAACGGCGACCCTGATTTCGGCACGCTCGAGCTGTCGCTCGCGGCCCCGGTTGCCGTGGTCGCGCCGAATCAGGATGGACACGCGCGCGTTCTCGCGACCTACAAGCTCGAGCTCGGGGGGCTTGCTGACGATCATCGATTCCGACTGAGGTACAAC
>CAYZGY010000821.1:0-3968 GCA_964478085.1 uncultured Planctomycetia bacterium | reverse complement strand
GTCGCGTTCACCGTCGCTGCTTGCGGTGGTCGGCAGGGACGCATCATGGAAGACTCGGAGCAGGACTACGTCGGCTCGCGTGCCGCCGGCGCGGCAGCCTACGATCGCCTCATCAGTGAAGCGGTCGGCAAGCTGCTCGACGGCCACTCCGCAGCGCGCGCGGGAGCCGGTCAGCTCAAGGTCGCGGTTCTGGGCGTCGACAACGCGAGCTCCGAAGAGCTCGGCGACTGGCAGGCACAGATCTTCGAGCTCATCTCGACGAGCATCAGCAACTCGGGACGCTACTCGACGGTCAGCATCCGCTATGTCAACGCGGCTCTTCGAGAGACGAACCTGCGTCGCGACGACCTCTTCATCCCCGCGAAGCGACGTGGCTTCCTCGCGGTCCTCGAGCGTGACGACAACCCGGCGCAGCTGCTCCTCTTCCCGAAGATCACGAGCGGCACGACTCTCTCGGACGACGTGAAGCAGCGCAACTACACGTTGACGCTCGAGCTCGTCGATGTCGAGACGGGTAAGGACACCCGCGAGACCGCACGTCTTCGAAAAGCATATACGAACTGAGCGGACCACGTTTCGTGAAGCTCTCGCTTCGATTCGCCATCTGGCTGGGCGTTCTCGCCCCGCTTCTGTTCGCGACGTCCTGCGCCGGCGATCCGATGCTGCAGGTGCGTCGTGACTTCGCGAGCGGGCGCTACGAGCTCGCCAGGATCGGGCTGACCGAGCTCGTCCAGGACGACTCGGACAACGCGCACGTCTGGTTGCTCGAGCGCGCCGTCGCGTCCCTCGCTCTCGGTGACCCGAAGGCGGCGATCGCCGACCTGCGGCGCGCGCGTGACAGATTCCAGGACGTTCAGGGCACGGACTACTCCGGCTGGTTCCAATCCGTGCTTCTCGACGATCGGAGCCTCGAGTACCAGGGGGCCGATTTCGAGGTCGTCCTGATTCGCGCGATCGCCGCGCTCGCTTCGCTCATGACGGGCAATACGGGCGACGCGAACGCGTTCGCGCTTCAGGTCGGCGAGAAGCAGCGCGACATCATCGACTCGTTCGAGTCGAACGACGGTGTCCGGCCGAAGGACGCGTACAAGCTCGTCGCGTTCGGCAACTACTTGCGAGGGATCGTCGGCGAAGGCGCGCTTCAGTTCGACGTCGCACGCATGCAGTACGAGAAGGTGAAGAAGCTCGAGCCGAGCTTTCCCCAGAACGAGGAGAATCTCGCTCGTGCGCAAGACGGCCGCATCGCCGAGAAGGGCAACGGCGTTGTTCACGTCATCGCGCTCGTCGGTCGTGGGCCCTTCCGCGTCGAGAGCGAGGAGCCCGTCACGCGCGATGCTTTCGCGATCGCTCAGCTCATGTGGGCCTTCTTTCGCAATCGCGCGACGATTCCGAACATCGCCGCCGTCAAGATTCCGCGGCTCGCGTACTACCCCGACAACCCGACGGAGGTGCACGTCGCTGTCGGCGGGCAAGCGAGCGGGGTGACGGAGACGATCACCGACGTCGAGGAGACCGCGCGCCGCGAGTTCGAGGCGATGGCGCCGTACTTGATCGCGCGTGCCGTGATGCGTCGAGCGTTCAAGGTCGTCGTCACCGAAGGCGTCAAGGAGGCCGTGCGTCCTCGCGATCGAAAGTACCGCGCCGAGAATCTGCTCGTCGACCTGGCGATTTCGGGAGTCGGAATTGCCTGGGCGGCGATGGAGTCGGCCGACCTGCGCTGCTGGAGCCTCTTGCCGGCGAGATTTCAGGTCGCGCGGCTGGAGCTGCCCGCCGGCGAGCACGAGATCGTCTTGCGCGCGGGGCGCGGCGGGAAGGCCGTCGGGCCACCCCAGCGCGTTCGCGTGAGGGTCGATGTCGGCTACAACTCGTACGTCTCCGTCATGGTTCCTTCGACCGCGGGCGGGCCTGCGCCGATGACCTCGCACCAAGCGCGAGAAGCGACCGCCCAGACCGGAACCTGAGTCTCGATTTCTTGAAGAGATTGCCGATCGTCGCGTCAGACGCGAGAAGGAGAATCCCCATGACTCGAAACACTCGCCGACCCGCCTCGCTTTCGATCCTCGCCGCCGGCTTCGTCGGGCTGGTCCTCGTCGGGCTGGTCCTCACGATCCTCAGCGGCTGCCAGATTCACCGCAACGAGCACGGCTACCAGGACACACCGCCGATCAGCAGCCTGACCTCCGTGCCGCAGGGCGCGAGGGTCGTCATCGACATCCCCTCGATCCGCAAGCTCGAGCTCACGACGCCCTGCGACCTTCCGACCGAGCTTCGCAAGCACCACATGATCTCGGTCACGAAGGAGGGTTACCTGCCCTGGAAGGGTCCCATCGGCGAGCTCCCGCAAACGGCCCGCGCGACCTACAAGGTGACGCTCCAGCCGATCGTGCCAACGGAGTGATCGGACGGGTCCGTCGAAGGCCGAGGAATCCTCCGATTTCTGCGAAATCTACCCGTGATACGCGCTCCAGGGGTCTTCCCTCTTTCGGCGAACGCGGTATGATTGCAGATTCCCCTGAGCGGGGAGCATTCCTTTCGCAGAGCACCGCTTTCGCAAAAGCACCATCGGAGGATTCGAGCCGTGTCGTCAAAGTCCCTGGGCGTCGCCCTGGTCGGTAGTGGGATGATCAGCGAGTTTCAGGCGACGGCCATCGGCGATGTCGAGGGCGCACACGTCGTCGGCTTCTTCGACACGGTCGCCGAGCTCGCGACGAAGCGCGCCGAGCAGTTCGGGAAGAAGGCATTCGGGACGATGGACGAGCTCCTCGCAGATCCCGACGTCGACGTCGTCTCGATCTGCACCCCGAGTGGCGCCCACCTCGAGCCGGCCCTCGCGGCCGCGCAGGCGGGCAAGCACGTCATGGTCGAGAAGCCCGTCGAGATCACGCCGGAACGCATCGACCAGATCACCTCGGCATGCGCCGCCTCGGGCGTGACGCTCGGAGCGATCTTCCCGCGCCGCTTCTTCGACTCGAGCCGCGTCGTCAAGGCCGCGATCGACGATGGTCGCTTCGGAACGCTCAGCCTCGCCGACGTGTACATCAAGTGGTACCGCGACCAGGAGTACTACGACCGCGGCGGTTGGCGCGGCACGTGGGCGCTCGACGGTGGTGGGGCGCTGATGAATCAGGGCATCCACGGCATCGACCTCGTCCAATGGCTGATGGGCGGGATCGAGAGCGTCAGCGGACAAGCGGCGACCCTCGCTCACGAGCGCATCGAGGTGGAGGACACGGCGACGGCGTCCGTGAAGTACAAGAACGGCGCGCTCGGTGTCATCGTCGGCTCGACGGCCGCGTGGCCGGGCCAGAAGATCCGCATCGAGATCTCGGGCTCGGAGGGGCACGTGCTACTCGAGGACGAGGTCATCGTCGACTGGACCTTCGCCAACGAGAAGCGCGAGGACGCCGAGATCCGCGAGAAGTACGGACCGCGCGAAGGGCTCTCGGGCGGTGGGGCCGCCGATCCGAAGGCGATCGACACGGAGGGACACCGGCGTCAGTTCCAAGATTTCGCCGACGCGATCCACGAAGTGGAGGCGGTGGTGAAGGGGATCGCGTCGAAGAAATCACTTACGCTAACCCTCGAGATAGACGAGGGCGCCGGAAGGATCGCAGCGGACCAGAAGCGCTTCAAGCAGATTCTCTACAACTTGCTCTCGAACGCGGTGAAGTTCACCCCCGAAGGCGGCTCCGTGCGACTGACGGCGGCCAAAGCTCAGGACGGCGCGGTTGAGCTTCCGGCCGGCGACGTCGAGTACGCCCGCGTTGACGTCACCGATACCGGCGTGGGTATTGCACCGGAAGACCACGAAAAAGTGTTCGAGCAGTTCCGCCAGCTCGACGCGTCGTACGCACGGCGGCAACAAGGCACGGGGCTTGGCCTAGCGCTCACGAGGCAGCTCGTTGAGATGCACGGGGGACGCATCTGGGTCGAGAGCGAGCTGGGCCAGGGAAGCACGTTCACATTCT
>CAYZGY010000820.1:1460-3975 GCA_964478085.1 uncultured Planctomycetia bacterium | reverse complement strand
GTTCGGTCGATGCGTGTGATGTTGCCTTGTCGATCGACGGCCGAGACGTGCAGCGTGCCTCGCTCGAGGGAGCGAATCGGAGCTTTGAGTCTCGCCTCCCAGATTCCATCTCCCGACTCGACGAAGAGGTCCTCGAGGGCCGCCCCGGCTCGTCGACCGTCGATCTCGAAGCTCGCGGAGACCTCGAGTGAGTCTGGCGCGATCCCCGTGTACGCGTCGGCGAGCCCGACGCGAATGACCGAGAGCGAGTCTTCGCCGCGACCGGCGCGCGGCGAGCTCAGCGCGATCGTCGGGCGCACGTCGTCGAGGAACCAGCCGTAGCGCGAGCTCGGCGCCTCGTCACCGAGGTCGATCGGGCAGCCGAGATCGATCCACCGTGCGATCGTCATCTTTTGCTTCGCCGTGAGGGGCGGGACGCCACCGTCCGGCGGCGGCATGATCGTGCCGTAGAAGTCGATGTCGGTGTGATTGGGGTTCGTCCCGGGGGGGAGCGTCGACCGGTCGCCCGGTGTCGCGGCGCTCGGGTGATCCTCGTTCGTCCAGCCGTCGAGTCGCCGGCCGAAGATCTTCCACGTCAGGAGGCTGCGACGGCTCTGGAACTTTCGCACATACCGGCTCGCGTTCGTCTGTCGCCACTTGCCGAATGGGATCATCGGCGGATGTCCCCAGTCGGCATCCTGGTCGTCGGCGAGACGCTTGTAGTCGCCGGGGAGGCCCCTGTAGTCGGAGTAGTCGTCGAGGACGAGCTTGCCGGGCGGGTTCGCGTCGCTCTTTGTGTGACAGGGGACGCAGTGTGCCGCGAAGATCGGTCGAATGTCGCGGATGAACTCCACGTTGACGACGCCGCTGTCGATGACGTCGAGCGTCGGTTGGTCGAGCTCGTCTTTGGCGACGAGGGGCGTCTTCTTCGAGAGGTCCGCGACGTCGTAGTCGCTGCGCGAGGCGGCCGTGTCGAAGAAGTCGAGAGGCTGTTGGCTGTGCGCGTGGCAGCCGCCGCAGTCGTAGCGGGCTTCTCCCGGGCGCACCTGGTGCCAAGTCTGCGCCATGTTGAGAACGAGGCCGTCGCGATCGATGGTCTGGAACGTGAACGAGGTGTCCGCCGGAATCTTCGCGAGGAAGCTCGTGTCGGGATGGCCGTCGGGATCGAGGATCGGACGGCCGGCTGCGTCCGTCTTGCGAAGCGGAATCTCTCCGAGGATGCGAATTCGTTCGCCTGCGTGATTCGAGTACTCGCGACCGTACCTCGGTCCGTAGCTTCGATGCGTGTTGGGCTCGAGCGCGAGAATTCGGACGGCCCAGATCTCTTCGTCCGAGTAGAGTCCCGCGTCGCTGCCCTGGTAGGTCCAATTGCTGCTGTGTCCGTTCTGCGACGTGTTGAACGAGTCGAGACCGTCGAAGGTCCTCGAGCTGCTATGGACGTAGCCCGGGAAGCTCTCGCGCTTGTAGAAGCTGCTCGTGCCGACGAGGCCGTACGGCGTGCCTTCGGGCAAGTGATCGGGATGCTCGAATCCATCGTTCGGGAGCCAAGGGAGCTCCTCGGGCTCGTCGACACCGTGCACCTCGCGGTAAGGGACCACCGCGCGCGGCCACGCTTCGTTGTACGCGGGGTCGTTCTTGATCAGGATCAGCTCGTCGGGCCCTTGGATCGGCTCGCCTCGCCGGAGCACGTAGATGCCGCCGTCGTAGCGGGGAGTCTGCACCGGGCGATTGAGATCGTTGCACGGACCGGGCGACCAGACGACGAGCAGGTCGTCACCGGGCGCACCACTCGGATGGGTGAACTTGCCGACTCGCGTCTCGCCGTCGGGGCCGACCGGCGCGGCGTTGTCATTGCCGTGCGTGAACGGCGTGATCGAATGCATGCCCTTCGGCGTGAACGGCATGCGAAACCAGTACTTCGTTCCGTTCGAGATCGTCTGGTCGATGCGCGGGTTCTCGTCGACCATCGCGCTGTGAAACGGCGCCTCACCTTCGGGGGGACGGATCGGGACCTTGTAGAGCGTCCCGAAGCCGTTGTTGTTGAGGTTGTAGTAGTCGACGACGACGACGTCCTCGCTCGCGAGCTGCGTCATGAAGTGGAACGCCTGCGCCGTGCGGAATCCGCTGACGACGGGGTTCCACTGCCGGCCGTCGGGGTAGATCGACCAGAGCGCCCAGACGCGTCGATCGCGCAATCCTTGGTCCTCCTGCGTGCTGAAGAGGAGGCGACCGTCGCGAAGGATCGTCGGGTGAAGAACGCTCGACGTCGTCATCGGCGTGATCAACGTGACGTTCGAGCCGTCCTCGTCCATGACGAAGATCTGCATCGCGGGATTCGTGTAGCCCTTTGTCGGCTCGATGCCGTTTCGATTCGAGGTGAAGGCGATGCGGCCACCAGGAACCGGGCACGGACCGAGGTTGAAGATCCCGTAGCCGAGTCGATGGTAGCTGCGGTCGGGATCGACAGGATTCGACTCGTCCCAGTTTCCTGCACCCGTGTTCGGTGTGAACTCGCCGAAGGTGAGCTGCTCGATCT
>CAYZGY010000820.1:0-1450 GCA_964478085.1 uncultured Planctomycetia bacterium | reverse complement strand
CGAGGTGGATGCGGAAGATGTCCGCGCCTTCTTCCGACAGATAGCCGCGCTGGTTATTGAGCGCCTCGCGTCGTTGATCGTGAAAGAGGCTGTAGTAGACGTGCCTCCCATCGAACGAGACGAAGGGATCGGTGACCGAGCCGTGTCCTCCTTCGACGAGCACCTCTTCGCTGCCGTCGGGGTGAAGGAGCATCAGATCCGCGCCAGGGTCGATGCGACAGGGATGGAAAACCTCGGGCCACCACGTGTTCTCGTCGTCGCCGAAACGAGCCTGACGAACGTAGACGATGTCGTAATCGACGGCGTCGAGACGAAGGTCAGGGGCGAGCGAAGCGAAGACGACGATCGCGAGTCGTAGCCAGGCGTTTGCGCGCATGATCTCTGTGGTCTCCTTCCGAGGTCGCGGGAGACCATCAGCGTAGCAGCTCGGCGAAGCTTACGGAATCAGGCTTCGCGGCGCGACGCCCGAAACGCGCATCCCGACGTCGATGTCCGGGGTTCCGGGTCGCCAATTGCAGCGGTACGCGCCTCGCTGGCTGAACGGAACTCCGAACCAGCCACCGCCTCGGAGCTGGCGGTAGGTGATGCCCGAAAAGACGAAGGGGTCGTTCAGTGGCGACCGGAAGTACGAGGTCGGATCGTACCAATCGGCCGTCCATTCGTAGACATTGCCCGACTGATGGTAGACCCCGAGGCTCGACCGTCCGGCTGGAAGGCTCGAGACCGGAAGAGTGCGACCGAGATTGTCGCCGAAGTTGCACACCTCGGGATGGATGTTCTGCTGATCGTTCTGATCGCCCTCGCTGCCACCCCATGGGTATCGATGCGGAGTTCCTTCGTCGTGTCGGAAGCGAGCCGCGTACTCCCATTGGGCTTCCGATGGAATTCCGTGAACCTCGGGAATGGCCCAGGCGTCGGAGCGGCGGATGTCGCCTGCCCAGCGCGCGTACGCGACGGCGTCGAACCAATCGATCCACAAGACGGGATGGTCCGCTTGATCAGCGGACTCGAAGTAGTTCGCGTTGCTCGACCAGCCGCGCGAGTCCGGTCCTTCGGGGTAGTGATTCCCGTCGTAATCCACGGCGCTGATGCCGTCGAAGTCCCAGGTGCGATCGTACGTCTTGCAATCGGGGCTCGTGCAGCCGATCGCCTCGAGGAAACGTCGGTACTGAGCGTTCGTCACCTCGAACTTTCCGAGGAGGAACGGCTGCGTGATGCGTGTCCGGTGGACAGGGAGCTCAGATTCCCCTCGATCCCCGTAGTGATCGCCCTGCTCGAATTCGCCGGCGGGGTGGAGAACCATCACCATCTCATCGCGAAGACGCAAGAACTCCTCGGCACCACGGTCGTTGCGACCGAGGTAGATGAACCGAGCAGCGCTTCCATGACCGCAGCGGCTCGGCGACTCGCAAGGGAGCGTCCGTCCGGGGTTCGAACTCGTCGTATCAGG
>CAYZGY010000819.1:0-3977 GCA_964478085.1 uncultured Planctomycetia bacterium | reverse complement strand
ACGGTCGAGCGAGTCGCATCCGCGGCGAGCAACGACAACCACATCGAGTGGAACGGAGTCTTCTCCGATTCCACCTGGCGCGAACCGCGGTATCCCGAAAAGGGCGAGTCGTTCCGCGTCGAGGTGCGCGTCTTCCAGGGAGATCTCACGGGTGCCCGCGTCCGAACGTGGGACGGTGAGACGCGGCGTTTCGACATGGTCTGGGTGCGCAACGAGGGGCCCTACGACATCTGGCGCGCCGACGTCGACGGCACCGAAGAGGATTTTCTCTGCTACCGTTTCGAGCTCATCGACGGCAGTGACACCGACTACTACAACGGCATGGGCGCGAGCGGTAGCGCTCCATCGCACGGTGACTTTCTGATCAATACGACCGAGCTCGGAAGTTACCCGCTCGGCCCGACGCCGGAGGACGGCGGAGCGGTTTTTCGTGTGTGGGCGCCGAACGCCGAGACCGTTTCGGTCGCCGGAACCTTCAATGGATGGAACGCGAGCGCGCATCCGCTGCGTAAGGTTCAGGGCTTTTGGCAAGGGCGCGTGCCCAACGTGCCGCTCAATTCGGAGTACAAGTACGTCATTCGGCATCCCGACGAGGAGGAGTTGATCTGGCGCACGGATCCACGCGCACGTCGCCAGACGAGCTCCGTCGGCAACTCGATCGTCTACCAGTCGACGTACGAGTGGGGCGATCGCGAATGGGAGACACCGTACTTCGAGGACATGATCATCTACGAGCTGCACGTCGGCTCGTTCAGCGGTGAGGACGACGGAGTTTCGCACTACCCCGGGCGCTTTCGCGACGTCGTCAACTCGCACCTCGATCATCTCGTCGAGCTTGGTGTCAACGTCGTCGAGCTCATGCCGCTCACGGAGTTCGCGGGCGAGATGTCCTGGGGCTACAACCCGTCCTTTCAATTCGCGCCCGAGAGCTCGTACGGTTCGCCCGACGATCTCAAATACCTGATCGACCAGTGCCACCAGGCCGGCATCGCCGTCATTCTCGACGTCGTCTTCAATCACATGGGCGGCACGGATCTCGCGGGCAATCTCCTCGACTTCGACGGTGAGGAGATCTACTTCTACCCCGACGATAACGGATACCGTGACACGCCCTGGGGACCGCGTCCCGACTACGGGCGTGTGCAGGTACGTGACTACATCCGTGACACGATCCGGTACTGGCTCGAAGAGTTTCATATCGACGGTTTCCGCGTCGACGGCACGGACTTCATCAAGGTCAACGAGGAGGGCTGGCGTGTTCTCCAGGACATCGCGCAGATCACCGACACGGTCTCGCGAAAGGCGATCGTGATCTCCGAGCAGCTGCCGAACGACCCGGCCGTCACCGTGCCGATCTCTGCGGGCGGCGCCGGCAGTGACGCACAATGGAACGACGCGTTTCATGATGCGCTGCGCGATGCACTCGGCGCAGCGTCCTTCGGAGATCCCGACATGGGCCGGCTCGTGAGCGGTATGAACCACTTCGACTTCAGCGGCACGAGAGCCGTCAACTACATCGAGAGTCACGACGAAGCTGCGGTCCACGGTCGTGCGCCGACCGTCGCCGACGGCTCGAATCCACACAGTCAGTACGCTTACGGTCGTGGCAAGCTCGTCTACGGTCTCGTGATGTTTACCGCCGGGATTCCGATGATCCTCCACGGCCAGGAGTTCATGGAAGATCGTCGATTCGGCGATTCACGCGATCACCGCCTGCAGTGGTCGTACAAGGATCGCTACGCCGACTACTATCGGGCTTGTCGCGACATGACGCGCCTGCGTCGCGCTGCGCCGGCCTTGCGAAGCAACGGTCACCAGAATATCTTCCACGTCAACGAATCGGCCAACGTGATCGCGTGGCATCGCTGGACCGATTCGGGACGCGATCTCGTCGTCGTCGCCAACTTCAACAACGATGACTTCGGCAACTACTGCCTCGGTATGCCGCTCGGTGGCGAATGGTACGAGGTCCTCAACACCGACGCCGGAGTCTACGGAGGTCGCAACCGAGGCAACGGAGGGAGCGTCGAAGCGAACGGCGGAGGTATGCACGGCTTGCCGCACTCCGCCTGCGTGTCGATTCCGCGCATGAGCGTTGTCGTTTTCGGACGCGAACGCTACGAGATCGACCTGCCCGGCTTCCTCCGATCCGACTGCAACGGCGATGCCAAGCTCGACATCTCCGACGCGGTGCGCATGCTCCGCAATCTCTTCCTCGATCTCGGAGTCGAGGTCGAGTGCCACGACGCGTGCGACGCGAACGACGACGGAGTCGAGGACATCTCGGACGCGGTCTACGCGCTCGACTTCCTCTTCCAGCATTCGTTCGGCACCCGCCCCCCATCCGCTCCATGGCCAGAGTGCCGAGAAACCGTTCCCGAGCTAGGCTGCACGTCAGAGTGCAGCTTTCAATAGCACGCGCCTCCCATTCCGACTCGACGGCCCACGACGGCCGCGAAGCGGACGTCCTCGGCCAGTCGAGTCTCGTGGCGAGTCGCCGCGACGCCAGGGCATCCCGGCTTCGCTCCATCACCGACGTGAGTCAATACCCTCAGCGATCGATTCGCGCGCTTCCGTGGCGGTGCATCCGACTCATGTGCGCCGGTGCCTCATCCCCTCAAGAGCACACTCTCGATCGCCGCGCGAATCTCATCCCGCACCCGACGAAACTCCCCCAACACCTCCTCGTCAGTCCCTGTCGCATGCGCGGGATCGTCGAACGGCATGTGGATCCGCTCGACCTTCCCCGGAAACGTCGGGCATTCGTTCGCGGCATTGTCGCAGACGCTGATGACGAGGTCGGGAGGAGTGCCGATCGGAGGGACGAACTCGTCGATCGACTTCGAACGGTGCCCCGAGAGGTCGATCCCGAGCTCGGCCATCGCCTCGATCGCTTTCGGGTGCACGTAACCGGTCGGCTTCGAGCCGGCGGAGAGGCTCTCGAATCGGTCGGCGCCGAGGTGGCGCAGAAGTCCTTCGCCCATGTGCGAGCGGCAGGAGTTTCCGGGGCAGAGAAAGAGGACGCGTCGTTTGCCAGCCGAGTCTTCGCTCATGACTCCTCTCGGCTCACTCGAAGACGCGTACGCTCCCGTCGGGTTGTAAGAGTAGCGCGCTCGGTTGGCCGCCGTAGTGGTCCTGGTTCATTCCCGTATCGATGAGGATCACGGTATTGCCGAAGCGACCTTCGATGCGCTTCGACATCGTCACCGTGTGTCCCATGACGATACGCTCGACCTTCTGCGCTTCGAGAATCTGCTCGACGGCGCGCGCGAAGGTCCGCTCGTCTCCTTGAGCAAGGCCACGATACCAAGTCGGACCTTCGGGCCCAAGCAGTAAGCCCACATTCAGAAGCCGATCGAGAGTGATGAAGGTCTTGCGAAGATCCGCGTGCGGACCGCCCGCGATTCGCTCGGCATTGACGAGTCGAGCGAGCTCGAGAAATCCCAAGTCGAAGTCGAAGACCTTGCGGCGCTCGAGCTCGTCGATGGCCTCGAAGTAGGTCTTGAGCTCGAGCTTGAGCTGATCCTCGATCTTCTTTGTCGGCGCGAGTCCGTACTGTGGACTGATGCCTCCGTGGACGAAGAGCGTCTCGAGGTCTCGGTAGAGGAACGACTTCCTCAGGATCCACTTGCCGTAGCGCCCCTCGCGGGAGAAGCCGCGGCGAAGGGCGAAGTAGCCGCGAGGATAGACGCGGTCGAACGTTCGCGCGTTGACGGCGCGAGCGAGGTCTTGGTAGTAGCGCGACCGAAGAAGCGGGCTGCCTTTGTCGATGAGCTCGAGGAGTGCCTCGCGACGCTTCGCGCGGAGCTCGTCGCTCTCGTCTTTCGCGAACGCGGCGTACTCGCCCGCGGAAATGAAGTCTGTGCGTCCCGTGAGCATCATCACTTCGTGATTGCCGATGAGCACCGTCACCTTGCCGCCGGCCTTCTCAGCTTGCGGCTCGATCTTCATCAGGAGCTCGATCGCCTTGCGCGAGT
>CAYZGY010000818.1:0-3983 GCA_964478085.1 uncultured Planctomycetia bacterium | reverse complement strand
TGGGATCCGAAGCCCGACGCGGAGAGGAACGTCCGCGGCGAGTTCAATACAATCCCGACGGCGACGCCGGGCATTCGCGTGTCGGAGCACATTCCTCTTCTCGCGAAGCAGACCGGCAATCTCGCAATCGTGCGCTCGGTGCATCACGACAATTCCGCGCACGGGAAGGGCATGTACTGGAACATGACCGGACACGCTCCCAGGCCCGGCGGAGGAAATCAACCGCCCTCACCGGAGGACTGGCCGTCGATCGGTGCGATGACCTCGAAGTTTCTGAGCGCACCCGAAGGACTTCCCCCCGCCGTGCGCCTCCCCTACCCTCTCGTCGACAACGGCACCCTCCAAGCCGGCGAATACGGCGGTTGGCTCGGGCAAAAGTACGATCCCATCGTCGTCTCGACGAAGAACGGCAAACCGTTCGGTGGAGTCTCGCGCGGCCTCGGCGCCGCCAACATCGATCCGACAGTGACGACGGCAGAGGGGCGCCTCCAGAGAAGGTTCACGCTTCTCGATCGACTCGAATCGAAGCATCGCGGATTGACCGACGCAGGGCTCAGTGACTCGGTCGACTCCTTCGATCACTTCCGTGGTCTCGCGAGCAACATGATGCGCAATCCGCGTGTCCAGGCTGCCTTCGAGATCGAACGCGAGCCCGAGCGCGTCCGTGCCAAGTACGGTGACCACATCTGCGGCCAGAGCGTGCTGCTCGCGCGTCGCCTCGTCGAAGCGGGTGTGCCGATCGCGACCGTCTGCTGTGCCGCCGGCGACCTCAACGGCTCGAAGGGCGATCACTTCGACACGCACGGTGACAACTTCAATCGCCTCAAGAAGACGATGCTTCCGGTCTTCGATCGCGCGGCCTCCGCTCTTCTGGACGACCTCTCCGAACGAGGCATGCTCGACGAGACCCTCGTCGTCTTCCTCACCGAGTTCGGCCGTACGCCGAAGATCAACGGCGGACGGGGGCGCGACCACTACCCCAACTGCTACTCGGTCGTGTTCGCGGGCGGTGGCGTCGGCGGCGGCCAAGTTTACGGCCGCTCCGACAAACACGCAGCGTTTCCAGCCGCGGATGCCTGCGGTCCGGCGGAGATTCACGCGACCATCTTCGAAGCGCTCGGGATTCCGGCCGACACGCACGTCGAGGATCGACTCGGACGCCCGTTCCCGATCGCGGACGGTGAGATGCTGCCGATCTTCTCCTGACGACTTTCCTCTCGCCCACGGCTGAATTCCGACTCCCCCGAAGCGATCCTGAACCTGCTCGTCGACTTGCTCCCGAAGGCGCCCCGCGGTGTCGATCTCTCGTCCGAGGGAGTGCAAGAATGCTACGAAGCGTTCGATCACGGCGAGCTCCAACTCGCCGGCGGGCCCTGGGAGCTCGGCATCCCCACGACTATAGCAGAGTCGTAAGGTTTCTGGGACGACTCGGAGCCCGACCGAGACGACCGGATGGCCGAGACTTCCGAGAGCTTCGAACAGCACTTTCGTGAAGTCGTCACCACGCTCACGGCCACGTGGGGAGAGCCGCAGTGGATCGGGGGCGCTTACGGCGATCCAGCTCCTGCCGGCACCGAAGCGTTTCACGAAGCTATCAGCTACGTCGGCGGCTCCTCGCTTGCCTACTGGAGCCGCCCCACGGGCATCGCGTGCGTATACGTGGTCCACGAAGACAAAGAGCTTCCCGTCCAGCTCTTCCTCGGAGCGCGAACTCCGCTCGACGGCGAGAGCTCCTCGTAGCCGAGCTCACTCTCTCCGATTTCTTCTGATTCGCCTGTCCCGTTTCGGCGTGCGCTGACAGTTCCTGCCCTGTCGTGACTCTCACGCGCCACCAGACCACGCTTAGAAAGGACAGACGATGCCCTCCAGCCGATTCTCGATTTCGCTTTTCTCCATCACGCTCCTCTCCCTCGCTGCACCCATAAACCCTTCCCATGCAACTCTTTCCGTCGCGGGGGCCGGCTCTGTCCGGGTCCCCCACACAGCGGCGCTGACCCCGACCTCAGGTGTGACGATCGAAGCCTGGGTGCGGCGCAACGACGCGGGCCGCTGCGAGACGATCGTCGGCAAGAATTTCCAGCGTGGTCTCTGGCTCGGGTTCTGCCCGAACAAGATCCGCTTCTATCCGAACGCGGATAACGACTACGTCGAAGGGATCTCCGACGTGCCCGCGGGTGTCTGGACGCACATCGCCGTGACGTACGATCGAACAACCGTGCGACTCTACCGCGACGGAATGCTCGACGGAGCGGTCACTCACGCAGGCTCGCTCCCTTCGAACATCGACGACCTCGCGATCGGAGCCGATTCGGACGGCCGATACGGATTTGACGGACGCATCGCCAACGTGCGCATCTGGAGTCGCGTCCGATCGCTCGACGAGATTCGCTCGACGCTCGACGAGCTGATCGGAAGCCCGCAGCCGGGACTCATCGCAGCGTGGCAACTCGACTACTCTCCGCGCGATCGTTTTCGCAACCATGACGGCGAAACGAGCGGAGCGGTCAATTTCCGAGGACGCGAAGCTCCCGTCTTTGGCAGGAACCCGATTTCGATGCCACGACTCGCGCGCACTCCGACTCTGGACGGACGCTGCCTCGTCGGCGAGTACGACGGAGCGCTCGAGCTCCCCTACTGGACCGGGACACCGTTCAGCGTAGAGAATCACACGAAGATCTACGTCGGCGCGACGACGACGGACATCTGGGTCTGCGTCTCGAACGCGAACAGCGGCTTTCGCAACGACGACTTCTTCAGCGTCTACGTCGACCCCGACGGCGACGGGGGCGCGTTCGCGAAGAGCGAGGACTTTCGCGTCAGGATCGATCGAACGACGGGGACGCGCCGCGTCGATCAAGGGAACGGCAGCGGAAACTACACGCCACGGTCCGTCGGCGGGAACGCCGCGATGGCCGACTGGTTCGAATTCTCGTGGGACGTCGAGTTCCGTATCCCGCGCTCGCAAATCACAGGAGAGACCTTCGGCCTCCAGTTTCTCCAGCATTGGATCCGTCACACTGGCGACGACTACGGCTGGCCCGTCGACTTCGACTGGAACTCGCCGGACGCGTGGCCGCTCTTCACCTTCGAGACGAGACCTCGGTTCGAGCTCGATTTCTCCCCGATCTGCGGACGCGTGCTGAATCACCCGCTGAGGTCGCGAATGCGAGAGACCGTCGACTGCACCCTGACGACCTCGCTCAACGACTCACCCTACGGTGTCCAGGCCTGGTCGATCAGCGTGGGCTCTGTCGGGGTCGACATCACCGACATTCGCTTCGAGGGAACGGAAGCCCACACGTACTACGATGGTAGCGGCTGGCTACACGCGGAGACGACCTCGGGACCCGGAAACGAAGGAGCGATCTGCGCGATCGTCCTCAGTTTCGCCCGGACTGTCACCTTGCCGTCCGAAGGCACGATCACGATCGCCGAGCTCGACATCGAGGCGCCGGTGCCGTGCTGCGGAGATCGCCGCGCAGCACGACTCTTCTACGTCGATGGTCGCCAAGGACCCGGACAACCGGTTAACAACACAATCACGTTTTTTGAGGAGTCACACGACCCGATTCTCCGCGGGTGCGACTTCACCATCGCGGGAGAGCTCGAGCGATTTCGCCGCTCGGACGTCGACGGCAGTGGCGCGACGGATCTCTCCGACGCCGTCCGCATCCTCAATTGGCTGTTCCTCGGCTCGTCCGAACCGACCTGTCTCGAAGCGGCCGATTCGGACGACAACGGCGTCATTGAGCTGACCGACAGCGTCTTGATCCTCGCCCATCTCTTCCAAGGCACGGCGAAGCCCGCACAGCCCTACCCGGACTGTGGCTCGGCTCCACAGCAAGGAGAGAATCTCGGTTGCGAGCAGGCAGGGTCGTGTAACTGACGCCGAGTGGCTCAGGACATCTCGGGCTCGAGCTCGCAGCCGAGCCCATCGACGAGGCGATTAGCGGAGGCGAAGAATCCGACGCCGTGGGCGACAT
>CAYZGY010000817.1:0-3989 GCA_964478085.1 uncultured Planctomycetia bacterium | reverse complement strand
GGTTAGTTGGGGGGGGTTCGTGCCGCGCTCGATGGCCAATATCCTCATGTCTTGACCTTCGCTTGTCGATCTTGGACTTGACTCTTGGCCTGGTTAAATAAGCGACCGTGTCCGCGGTCGTACGCATCTTCAAGCGGCGGTTACTCCAGTTCCCGGTGAAACAGGACAGCGGACTGCGCCTTGAACTGTCTGGGTCGCCGACGGATTCGCGCTCAAGAGAGAGGTCGCTTGATGTCTCGCAAACTCGTCACCACGAATCTTGCGGTCAGCTTGTTTCTCGCGCTCGGTCTCGGCTTCGTCTACCTCCAGTACCGCGACGCGGTGAACGCTCGCCGTAGCGCCGAGGACGAAGCGAACTCGCGCCTCGGACGAATCGGCGAGCTCGAAGAGCAGCTCCGCGACGTCGAAGGGAAGCTCGACCTCTCGAAGAAGCGTGAAGGTCTTCTCAGGGAGCGTCTTCAATCGGAGGACGACGCGCTCGTCGCAGAGAAACTCCAGGCCGAGAGCAGCGCGGACGAAGAGGACGCGGACAAGCCGAAGGTCGAACGCCGCCCGGAGCCCGAGCTCGATCGCGAGGTGATCCCCGTCGCCGAAGCCGAAGCAGTCGCGAAGGATCTGATGGGCAAGGGCGACATCGAAGGGCTTTGGCGGCTCGGCTTCGACCTCCTCGCGCAAGGCGAAGAGGGATACGAGAAGCTCATCGAACTCGCCGAGTTCTTTGACGAAAACAGCGAGCGCGACAAGGTGATCTCCGAGCTTTGGGGCGACGAGGACATGTTCTTCGACAAGTTCTTCAGCGAGGCGATGAGGGAGAGCGGGAACGTCTTGCGCTTCGGGCTCTACCTCCAGAATCGCCCCGAGGTTGGCGGGCTTCTCGGTGAGCTGCGTCGGGAAATAATCGACGAGTCCGGTGGAATCATGCTCGGGGCCTACGGCGGCGACGATTCCGAGATTCTCGATGGCTACGGAGACCTCTTCCGGTCGCAGATTCGACAGGAGATGGAACGCGGCGGGCTCAATCGTAGCAGGGATGCGATTCTTGGCCTCGCGAACATCAACTCGATCGAGTCGACCGACTTTCTCGCTGGGTTGATCGGCACTGCGCCGAAGAGTTTTGAAGAGTTGATCATTCGCTCGATCGCCTTCCACCGCACCGATCATGCTGCGAGCGTTCTTCGACGCCTGCAGAATATGCCGATCGGACAGCAGCACGCCAAGCTGCTCGAGGCTGCGATTCGACTGCAGCGCGAGTGAGTCTCGATTCGGGTGGCTCAGGCGAGGTACGCGCCGACGAAGCTCGCGATCGCTAAGGAGCCCGTCGTCAGGATCATCGTTCGTCGTCCGATCGACGTCACGACTCTCAGCTGCGCGAGGAGAAGCGTGACACCGACGAGGCTCGTCAAGATGCCCGCGGCGACGGCAAAAGTCGCGCTCGCGGCTCCGGCGAGAAGGAACAGGTAGACGTGCACGGCGAAGAGGCTCGCGATCGGTGCGCCGGTGACGAGAAGAAGGACACCGAGTCGAATCGAGCCCCAGGATTCGACGTCGCGCGAAACGAAGGCTGCGAGGGATACGGTCGAGAGAAGAAGCGGCCACGCGACGAGGTACGTCGTCGCCGGAATCTCGACCGTCATGAAGACGAGGATCAGGGCCCAGACGCACAGGATTCCTGCGGTGGCATTGGCGAGTTTCAGCGACGAAGAGCTCGGGTGAATCGGCCGCTTGGACGCCGAATCGACTTCTTCAACGGGCTGCAAGGCCGCCGGCGAACGCTGCGTCTCCCGTCGCCACGGTGACGCGAGCGGGGAGACCGCGAGGAGCGTGTTCCAGAACGCCAGCGCGAGAAGGGGACTGCGCAGGTTCTCGCCGCGGGGTTCGAGCCTCGCGAAAACGTCAGCCGTCGACAAGAGATACCAGATTCCCCAAAGCACGACTCCGGCGAGGAGCGCAGTCCGCGTCCAAGTCAGGAAGCCGAGGCATCCCTCGGTGATTCCGCGAAAGGTCAGGACGCCTCGTCGCACGCCGATCCAAAGGGTCGTGAGCAGCAGCGCGACGATGAGCGCGGAGATCCAGATCGCGAACTGCATCGGGTAGTGGACGAGTGGGCCGCCCGGCAGCTGAAAGAAGACGCGGTCGGGCTCGCGCAGGTCGCTGAGGTCGAGTCCGCCGAAGTGGCGCGTCAGAGCGAGCGCCTGGCGACCGTGATGCTCGAGACTCCGGCGGCTGACGTTTTCGAGCGTGTCCTTCGGCGAGTGGTACGCGTCGACGCCGTCGATGAACGCGAAGTTGAGTCCCGCGTAACCCGCACGCTTGAAGATCGTGAAGTCGGTGTCGTTCGGAAGCATCTGGTAGACGGTGTACGCGAGAGAGCTCGAGATCGGACTGTCGACAGCGCGGGCGAACTCGCGAATGACACGACCGTTCTCGGGATTCGTCTCGAAGAGAATCGAGGGGCCGCTGTTGCCGCGCGCCTCGAAGTTGAGCGCCAACTTGACGTCCTGCGACCAGGGGTGCTCGGCAACGAACCCCGCTGCACCGCGAAGCCCTTGCTCTTCGCCGTCGGTGATGAGCAAGATCAGATCGTTACGTAATGTCGAGCGGCCGTCGTTCAGCACCGCGCGCAGGGTCTCGAGAAGCGCCGCGACAGCAACTCCGTCGTCTCCCGCGCCAGGGCTGGTCGGCGCGGTGTCATAGTGCGCAGCGACGAGGACCGCTCCGGTTGAATCCGTTCCCGAAACGCGACAGACGATATTCACGAGCGGGACGTCACCTTGCGGGGTGGAGCCCTGGATCTTTCTCGGCGAGCTCAGCGACGGGTCGAGCTCGAGCGACGTGAGCGCCGTGAGGATCTCGACCTGCACTCGAGTGTGTTCTGCCGTGCCGACGGGGTGCGGCTCACGCGCGATCTTCTCGAGGAAGGCCCATGCGCGATCGTTCGAGAACGCGGTGGGGTCGTCGTTCGCCGTGCGGTCGATCGTCGGAGGTCGCGTCGTCAAGATGCCCCAGGCGGCAGCGACCTCGATCGCGACCAGCAGGAGCCAGCCGACGAGAGCGGAGCACGGGAAATCCTCGGAGGGCTTCGTCGAGATCATCGAGATCGCAGGCCGCTTACGGTGAGCCGAAGTCCTGGAACGACGGGGAGTGTAGCACGCGGACGGTCTGAAACAGTCAGGTCACAGCGCCGGTTCATCCGGTAATCGCGCCCCTCGAAAGGATGCGGCTGTCCTGATCAGCGGGTAAACTGGCGTCTTCCGTCGATCGGTGAAAAAGATGCTCTCCGGCGGCGCAAAAGCCAGCATTCTTGGGTCGAAATCGATGCGAAAGCCGTTCGTGTCAGGACTGTTTTTGACGGTCCTCGTGTTCTCCGCGTGTGCTTCTCTTTTCTCGCAGCCGATCGTGATCAACGAGATCCACTCGGCACCGGCGGAACGTACTGTGCCGGAGGAGTTCGTCGAGCTCTACAACTCCGGCGCGAGTGAGGTCGATCTCTCGGGTTGGTTCTTCTCCGATGGCATCGACTACACCTTTCCGAACGGGACGACTCTCGCGGGCGACGAGTACATCGTCATCGCCGCGAATCCCGGAGTCTTGAGCTCGAATTATCCCGGAGCTCGCATCGTCGGACCCTTCGAGGGGCGGCTCGACAACGACGGCGAGGAGATCATCCTGCGAAGCGCTGATGGTGTCCGTCAGGACGTCGTCGACTACGGTCGTGGTTTTCCTTGGCCGACCGTCGGCGGGGAGTCGGGCTACTCGCTCGAGCTCATTCATCCGGACTCCGACAACAACCTCGGCGGGAACTGGCGAAGCTCGAATCCCGGCGCGGACGACTCGAGTGATCTCGTGCGCGCGGGACAGATCTGGAGCTATCGCAAGGGCACGTCCGAGGCTTCCTCACCGCGTGACGAGTGGCGCGAGATCAATTTCAACGACAACTCGTGGGAGAGCGGGCGCGCGCCGATCGGCTACGGCGAGGGCATCGTCGTGAC
>CAYZGY010000816.1:0-3990 GCA_964478085.1 uncultured Planctomycetia bacterium | reverse complement strand
CGAGGTCATCATCCAGGTCCTGATCCTCAGCGCGGGAACGCGCGGATCAGGCTCTGATCGACCGAGGTCATCATCCAGGTCCTGATCCTCAGCGCGGGAACGCGCGGATCAGGCTCTCGATCTCGCCGATTTGCTCGGAAAGGGTGCGGAATCGGTCCTCGGTGATCTGACCGAGGCCCGACCGCTCTTTCGAGCGGAAGATGATCTTGAGGGCCTGGATCTTCTGCTGGATCTGTGTGTGTGCAGCGAACTGCTCCGGACTCTTCGTGGGCAGCGCTCGAAACTCCTGGTCCAGCTCCTGGACGCGACGCTCCATCGCACGGGCACGCTCGGCGCCTTCGGGAAGCGCCTGCGCAGAGTCGCTGCTGCAGCTGCTCGTCAGTACCGCAAGCCCGAGAGAAGCGAGACCGAGAGAAGCGAGACCGAGAACCGTCAGGGCCATTCGAGTCAGCATCGGCAATCCTCCACAATTCCGCCGTTCCCTGCTTCATCGGCAGGAACTCCCTCGGAGTGCGGGATTTCGCCTCGTGGCGGATCGGTTCTGTGGAATCTCGGCCCTCGAGAGCCCGAGTCGACCTCGTGGCTCCAGTCGACCTCGCTGGCCGTAACTGCCCCCGTTGTGAGGTGGGATCGACGCTTGCGGTCGATCCGCCCGCCTATCGACGGGCCGCCTATCGACGGGCCGCCTATCGACGGGCCGCCTATCTGTGGCGATAGACGATGCGCCCCTTCTCGAGGTCGTAGGGGGAGAGGGCGACGATGACGCGGTCGCCGGGCATGATTCGGATACGGAACTTGCGCATCTTGCCGGCGGTGTAGGCCATCACGACGAGGCCGTTGTCCAACTCGACGCGGAAATTGGCGTTGCGGAGCTGCTCGAGGACGGTTCCTTCGACTTCGATCGAGTCGTCGTCTTCCTTGAGGGTGCGTTCGTTGGTCTGGGTTTTGACGCCCGTGTGGCGTCCACCCTTACCACCTTTGGTCGGTTTGCCGCCGCGGTGTGGGCCACCGCCGCCGCGTCTGGGACGTTTTGCCATGCGCTTTTCGATCTCCTGGGTCAGCTGGAACACTTCGGGGAAACGCTCGATTCACCAGCTCGAATCGGCCGTTCGGTCCCCCGGTCCTTACGCGAACTTCTGAGAATAGAGATAGTTACCGCAGGATGCAAACCCTCCTTGGGGTCTCGGGAGCGGTTTTTTCGGGCCTTGCGATCGCTTGACTCTCATCAGGACGAGACGCAGCATGGTTTTCCCGTGTACGAGGACAAGTTCAAGAAATGAAGACCTTTACGATTCGCCCTGCCGCTCGTCGCGCGGCCTTCGCGGCTCTCGCGCTGTTCGCTGCGGTCCAACCCGCACTCCGGGCCGAGGAGACGCCCGCCGGCCGTCCGAACGTCGTCATCGTTCTCCCCGACGACCAGACATGGAGCGATTCGGGCGCTTACGGGAATCGCGAGGTGCGCACGCCGAACATCGATCGGCTCGCGCGCGAGGGCATGCGCTTCACGAGGGCGTTCACGGCGACGGCGATGTGCGCTCCGACGCGGCAGCAGCTCTACACCGGGATCTTCCCCGTGCGGAGCGGCGCGTATCCGAATCACAGTCGCGTCCGCAAAGGGACGCGGAGCATCGTCCATCACCTCGGCGCCCTCGGCTACCGCGTCGGCCTCTGCGGCAAGAAGCACTTCGGACCGAAGGACAGCTTTCCGTTCGAGCCCGTGCCTGCGAAGAGGCTCGCGAAGTTCTTCGATCGGGAAGCGAAGCAGCCGTTCTGCCTCGTCTACGCATCGAACAGCCCTCACCTGCCGTGGAAGGAGGGGGATCCGTCGGCCTACGATCCGAAGAAGCTGACGCTGCCGCCCGATCTCGTCGATACGCCGGAGACACGCGAGGCGCTGACTCGCTACTACGCCGAGATCACCGACTTTGACCGGGAGCTCGGCGTCATCCTCGACGCGCTCGACGCCCTCGACGCCCTCGACGCCCGCGACAGGAGCGAGCGTCGAGACGACACGATCGTGATCTACACGAGCGAGCAGGGCGCCCAGTTCCCGCGTCGCAAGTGGACGTGTTACGAAAACGGTCTTCGCACCGCATTCGTCGTCCGTTGGCCACGTCGCGTGAAGGCAGCGAGCGTCTCGGACGCTATGATTCAGTACGTCGATGTCGTCCCGACACTCGTCGAGGCTGCGGGAGGCGAGGTGCCGAAGGGACTCGACGGACGCAGCTTTCTACCCGTGCTCCTCGGCAAGGCCGACCAGCACAACGATGCGGTGTTCGGCGTTCACACGACGCGCGGAATCCTCTTCGGGACGCCGTGCTATCCGATTCGATCGATCCGCACCGAGTCGCACCGCCTGATTTGGAACCTCAATCACACGGAGACGTTCCGCAACATCACCATCGCCCAGGGAGACCGGGGTGGCTACTGGCTCTCGTGGCTCGAGCGCGCGAAGACGGACGCGAACGCGAGGAAGCTCGTCGATCTCTACACGACTCGCCCCGAGCTCGAGCTCTACGACGTGCGTAAGGATCCGTACGAGCTCGAGAACCTCGCGGATGATCCCAGGCACGCCCAGCGGCGCGACCATTTACTCTCTCGCCTGAAGAAGTGGATGAAGCAGCAAGGCGACCGCGGCATCGAGACCGAGCTCGCTACTCACGAGAACCGGAAGACCAAGGGGAGCTAACGTGAGTTCCCGTCCGCTCTAACTCCGAGCTGACGTTTCTCGAAGTACGGAGCCTTCTGCGACTTTTCCCAGAGCTCCGACCAGCGCGCCGAGCCGTCATCGGGGACGCCTCGCGTGTCGGCCCCGTCGACGTAGTAGGGAATCTCGCCATTGTTCCCTCGGCGGAGCATGAAGTTGACGCTGCCGTCGTTCGCGAGGTACATCACGCGACCGTCGGGGAACGTCGTCTCGATGAGGCGGCGTGGCTCGGGGCGCGTCTTCGGCTTCTCGACGCGAAACTTCTCGACCATCTCTCGGTTGAGATCGAAGCCGAGCCCAGGACCGTCGGGTACGGCCGCGTGACCGTTCTTGACGACGATGGGCTTCGTCAGGAGCGAGTGGGTGTAAAGCTGGTGGCAGTTGACCGCGGGCCAGCGTGCTTGCGTGAGCACGCCCCCGAAGTGGAGCGAGTAGGCCGCCGTGATGTCCGTCCCGACCAGCTGGAGCCAGAATGGCATGCCGACCTCGCCCGCGAACGAGCCTTGCTTCATGACGCGGCTCGCGCCACCGCCGATGACGAAGCCGTCGCAGGCGCCCTTCTCGACACAGACTCGCGGACTCGGATTGCCGTAGTGCAGCGCGATCTGCGCGCGGGTCTCGGCGCGGATGCGGACGTTGCCTTCGACGTCTCCCTGTGGGATCGGGGTCTCGTAGATGTCGATCTGCGGATACTCGTCGAGGCGCTTGAGGATCGGGATGCCACGATCGGCGTCGCGAAGCGTGTCGTTGAAGTCCATGTCGATCTTGAACTCGGCCGGCACGCCCTTCGTCGCGAGGTCCATCTGTTTCCAGATGTCGAACCACGGTCGCCCCTTGGTCTTGTACGCCATGTAGCCCTGTTTGTGGGCGAGGGCGCACTCGGAGGCCATGTCGTTCGCCTCCATGTCGATGTTCCACCACGAGAGCGGCGTCGTCTCGTGCACTTGCGGGCCGAGCAGTCGATGGATCGGCACGCCGGCCGTGCGCGCGACGGCATCGAAGAGGCCGATCTGGAGCCCAGCGCCGAGGGAGTCGTCCCAGAGGAGATCAACGGCGTTTTTGCCGAGCGCGCGGGATACGTCCTCCTCGTCGGTGCGTCCCCAGGTGTAGTAGAGGAGCGTCTCACCGATCCCGACGGCTCCCGAGCGGAGCTTGACCTCGAAGACTTCGGTGTATCGCCAGTGTGGAAGCTCGCGATCCATCGCGCGTCGGGGCGCGTCGCGGTAGGGGAGTCGTAGCGTCGTGCGGTCGATCGACTCGACGACGAACTCGCCCGTCGCTCG
>CAYZGY010000815.1:0-4007 GCA_964478085.1 uncultured Planctomycetia bacterium | reverse complement strand
CGTCCAAGCGGCCGATTCGCCCGAGCTCTTCGTCGCTGAAACTCGCCAATGCTCCTCCGTCAGGCTTTTTCCGATCGGACCCAGCCGTAAATGGCGTTGTCCGGCTGGCCACCTCCGTGGTGGTACGCCGTCTTGATCTTCTCGAGCGCGTCCTTCGGAAAGGCATTGCGCTTCGCTTCGAGATCGATCTTGTAGACCTTCGCAGCGTTTTGCCCGAAGATCTTCTGCTTGTCTTCCTTCGTGATCTTCTCGTATCCGAACTTTTCGCAGATTTCGTCCGAGATCTGAAATCGCTTCAGCGCGTCGATGACCCACTGAGGTGAACCCCACCAGAGGCAGTCGGTTCCCCAGATCACGTGGTCGGCGCCGTAGTGTTTGATGTTCTTACCCATCAGGTGCATGCACATGACGGGGTGGTGCACCGCGAGTGTCCCGAACGCCGAGCCGATCTCGCAGTAGACGTTCTTCATGTCCGGGTTGCGATCCTTGATCTTCATCAAGTCCGCGTGCCAGAGGAAGTCGCCCGTCTTCGGATCGAAAACTTCGGGGCTCTTGTACTGAGGTTCCCAAGTACCGTGCTTCATCGCCGAGTGGTAGACGATGAAGGATATGTCCGGATGATCTTTCGCAGCCTTCTCGACGTCAGCCGGATGCGCGAAGTGTCCGAATCGACGCGACTGCGACGCATACCCTTTGTGACAGCTGAAGACCTTCAGCCCGAGCTTCTTCGACTTTTCGTAGAACGGGTAGGCGAGCTTCTCGTCGTCCATGCGAAAGCCGTTTCCGGAGCCGCCGGGATCGGTGTGGCAGTACCACTTCCAGCTGTCGATTCCGTACGTTTTTACCTCGCGTTCCATCTGATCGAAGAGCGCGGGAAGGTCGGGCTTGTTGTTCTTCTTGTCCCAGTAGTGGTTCGGCGCGCAGTTTCCCTGGCAGAGCGCGCGTTGGCTTCCCGCGATCCTGTTGAGCTCGCCCTTGCGCTTCGACATGAGCCAACTCGGGAGGATGCCGCCCTTGCGGTCGCGACCTTCGAGAATCTTGCCGGCGAGGTCTTTGTTGGTCTCGCGACCCGGGACGCCGGAGATCACCGCGATGCTCGTCTCGCTGTCGAAGAAGATCTCCTTGAAGAAGTTCGCGAATCCGTACGACTCGGCGTCGGTCTCGATCTCGAGTCCGAGGTTCTTGAGGAACTTCGCGTTGCGCGAGCCGATCGGGACGCCGTCGGTGAAGTGCGTCTGCACATCGATGACGAAGTACTCGCCCTTCGGGAACTTCTCGTCCGTCGCGTCTTTCTCGAGCGTCTCGGCGGCGTCGACATCCCAGTACGGACCGAAAACCAGGTTCGCTGCGTAGAAAGCCGTCGCCATGCCCATGGAGCTGCGCATGAAGTCGCGTCGCTCCATGCCGAGCTTCTTCGACTTCTCCTCAGCCAGCTCTCCGATGAGCTTCTCCCAACGCTTCTGATCATCGTTTTGCGGTCTCGGGACGAACTCCTCGTTCGAGACTGGTTGCGTCGGGATCGGGGAGTCGACTCCCTTCTTGCGGTCGCGCTCCCACTTGGGTACCCACATGGAACACCTCGCTCTGCTGAATTGCCGGACGTACCTGAGTCGAGGTCTACGATCGCCGAAGATCCGAGCGAATGCAACGGCGGGTGGTGTACGATGATGTATCGAGATCCTTCGAAGAATCTCCGTGGAGCTTCCCTCTTGTCCGATGCCGCTTTCGACGAGACTCTCAGACCTGGTGCGCGCGGCTCAGGTCGGAGACCGCGATGCCGAAGATCGCCCATGAGTGTCGTGCTCTGGGAGCTCACCTCGGGAGAGGCTGAGCTGCTCGCTCCCGAGAGGCGCTCTGTTACGAGAGGGGGCATCATCCAGAGCCTCTGGCGACTCGGCGCGGAGCGAAGTGTCGAGACGGTCCATTACCCGTTGGGCAGCAGCCCGGGGGCGTCAGCCTTGGGTGTGGGCGGTCAGTCCCGATGAGCGATGGATCCGCAGGGTTTCACGGCAGCTTCGTGCGCGGGCGGGAACGCCGATCGAACGGTGAGCGTCAGTGGCTCAATGAGGTCGTCGAGTTCGCGGATCACGAAGGCCTTGTCATTTCGATCGACTTCCACGAGTCCGGTCTGCGTCTATTGACGGCCGATTGGCCCGGTGGTGTTCGGCTCGTCGAGCTCGAGAGTCGAGAATTGAAGGGCCGTCGTGAAGCGAACCGGCGCGAGTCACGTGATCGTGGCGAGCTTGTGCGAAATGCCCGGCTTGTCCGCTCGAACTTGGTCCTGACGCGGAATTCTTGCGCAGGCCCCTACCCCGCGCACTGGGGGCTGAGCACGGAGCAGTCGAGCGCGTCGAGGTCTGGCGGGTCGGCGCCGCAGTCGCTTGCAGGGTAGTTGCCGTCGCTCGGCGAAGGCTCCGGCGGGGGCGCGCCTTGCTGGAAGAGCCACTGGAAGATGACGACGGCGTCGGTCAGTGTCGGCGTGCCCGAGTCGTCGACGTCGGCGGCGTCGGCGCACGCAGGGGGTGTTCCCTGCTGGAAGAGAAAGAGGAGGAGGTTGACGCCATCGGAGAGGTTGATCGCGCCGGAGGAGTCGACGTCTCCACGAACGAAGACGTCGGGGGAGTCGAAGTCACCGTCGATCAGTCCCGCGATGCCGGATTCGGCGATCGCTTGGACGTCGACGGCCGCGAGCGGGACATCGAAGAGCGCGAGATCATCGATCTCGCCGATGAACCCTTCGACGGAGTTCGCTCGGATGCCGACCCGAAAGACGCCCGTTGGCGCCGACTCGAACGGTACAGGGCCGTGGACGACCTCGCCGTCTGCGTAGACCGTCATCTGCGTGCCGTCCGCGACGAACGCGACGTGCATCCACTGACCGAACGGTGGCGTGTATCGGGTCTCTCTCCAACCGCCGGAGGGCGAGTAGAACTTGAGCTTGTCCTCTCCGTCGACGCCGTTGCCGATCGCCGTCTCGAACGAGTCGGACGAGCGACTGGTGAGACGGCTGTATCCGGCGACCTGGTCGTCGTTGCGCACGAACATCGTCAGCGAGAAGATCGACGATGAGAGTCGGGGGTCTCCGGTCGAGACTTCGAATCCGTCCGTGCCGGAGAAGGTGAGCGCTTCACCGCCTCGGGTCGCCTCGGGCACCTCCTCGGTGAAGAGCGTCTCGACATTCAATGATTGCGCATCGTTGTCGTTGATCGACGCGTCGAGGAAGTCTCCGTCGAGAGGCCACCAGCCGACGAGCTTCTCTTCCGGATCCTCGATTCGTCCGAGCGGCGTCGCGGAGACCTCGCGTGACGGGGAGCTCTCGCCGAACTCGTTGAACGCGGTGACGACGTAGAAGTAGGTGTCGCCATTCTCGACGTCTCGATCCTCGTAGGAGCTCGCCTCGATGGGATCTCCGTTGAGCTTGACCCGTTCTCCACCGGCGAGATCCGATCGATAGACATCGAACCCGTCGGCGTTCTCGATCGCGTCCCACTCGAGCGAGACGTTGCCGTCGCCAGGAGTCGCTCGCAGATTCTGCGGAGGGACCGGAGCGGTTCGTCCTGGTACGTACGAATCGAGAAACTCGTCCGTGCCGGCGTCGGCGATCTCGAGAATCTGTCCGGCCGAGAGCGCCTCCGAGAAGAGCGCGACGTCGTCGAGCGAGCCGACGAATCCTTCGACTCGATTGTGGCGGTAGCCGAGGTGGAGAACTCCTGTCGGTCTCGACGTGAAGGGCTGCGGCCCGTAGACGAGCTCGCCGTCGGCGTACGCGAGAATCTCGCTGCCGGTCGACACGACAGCGATGTGTTGCCAGGTGCTCTTCGGAACCGGGTGAAACGTCGACGTCCAGCCGACCGCGTGAGAGAAGTACTTGAGCTCGTCGCCGGCCGCCCCTGTGCCGACGGAGATCTCGAACGAGTCGCTCCCCCGACTCGTGATGCGGCTGAACGGCAGTCTCTGTCCTCGGTCGAGCACCCAAAAGGAGTACGTGAACGCGATCGAGTCGAGGC
>CAYZGY010000814.1:1645-4008 GCA_964478085.1 uncultured Planctomycetia bacterium | reverse complement strand
GGCGACCTCGAAGACGTACGCGTTGAGGGCTTCGATGCCGTGCGTCGTCTTTTCGGTCAGGATCGGGCGAAGGAGAACTTTGTGATTCGAAAGGTCCATTACTCACTACTCCCCGAAGAATCGGCCCCCGAAGAATCGGCATCCGAGGACTCCGCGACAAGAGCGCCACCGGCGAGCTTGTCGAACGCGTCCTGGGTGAGGACCACGACGTCCGCATCGAGAATGTCGTAGGTGTTGAAATTGACGAGCGTCGAGACACACAGCTTCGGAATGTTGCGAGCCGACAGCACGAGGTTGCTGTCGTTGTCGCCCGTTCCGATCAAAACGCGCTTGCCGCCGAGCTCGAGCGCCTCGAGCGTCTTCTGGAGCTGGCGCGTCTTCGGGCCGCCCGAAAAGTCGAGACCGTCGACCACGCGCACCTCACCGTCACGAAACTTGACGAAGAGCGCGCCGCCCACCGCGCGGCGGGGGTGCTTCTTTTTGTGGCTGTACGTGTTGTCCCGCGGCGGCGGGCCCAAGACGACTCCACCACCACGCCAGATCGGCGACTTGCGCGAACCGGAACGCGCGTGGCCGGTCCCCTTCTGACGCCAAGGCTTCTTGCCGGAGCCCTTGACCCCGGCGCGCGTCAGTGTCGCGTGAGTACCTTGGCGACGGTTCGCCTGGTGCATCACGACGGCTTCCTTGAGGAGACGGTAACGCGCGACGCTGTCGAAGTTCTCCGAGGAGATCTTGAGCGTGCCCTTGTCCTCTCCGCCGGCTCCGCGGGAAGGGATTTCGAAGGTAGTGGGCTCGACCGCTTCCGAACTCATGATTTCGCCGTTCTTCTTAAAACGTCTTCGAAAGACCGTTACTTCTTAGAGGCTTTCCTCGATGTAGAGGAAGCCGCCGTTCGGCCCGGGGACCGAACCCTTGACGAGGAGCAGGTTGCGCTCTTCGTCGACGCGCACGACCGCGAGGTTGCGCGCCTTGCGCTGCTCGTTTCCGTGGTGACCCGGCATGCGCTTCCCCTTGGGAACGCGACCCGGATCGGTGTGCATACCCGTCGAGCCGGGCTCGCGGACGCTCTTCGAACCGTGCGAGTGATCACCAGCGCTGAAACCGTGACGCTTGATCGTGCCGGTAAAGCCGCGCCCCTTGGTCAAACCACGGACGTCGACCTTCTCGATTCCGTCGAAGACCTTGGCGCCGAGGACGGCACCAGGAGCGACCGCACCACCTTCGCCGCCACCTTCACCATCTTCGGAATCACCAGTCCCGCCGGCGGTCGAAGAGAGAATGTCCGCAGGGTCGACGTGCGGAACCTCCCGGATGAAGCGCTTCGGCGCTGTGCCGATTTTGTCGACGAGAGCCTGCTGCGGCTTTTTCGCCTTGCGCTTGTCAGCGAATCCGAGCTGAACGGCCTCGTAGCCATCGGTGTCCTCGGACTTCACCTGGAGAACCGTGCAGGGGCCAGCCTGGAGAACGGTGACGGGAATCCAACGACCGCTCTCCTCGAAGACCTGCGTCATGCCGATCTTCTTTCCGAGCAGAGCCTTGCGACCTTTTCGACTTGGAGAGGCCATCTGTTCTTTACGCCTTCATCTTCAGGTTCACGCCCGCGGGCATGGTGATCTTGCGCAGGTCTTCCATCGTGCGAGCGCTCGGGTCGAGAATCTCGATGACGCGCTTGTGCGTCCGGATCTCGAATTGCTCACGCGACTTCTTGTTGACGTGCGGCGATCGATTCACCGTATAGCGCTCGATGCGAGTCGGGAGAGGAACAGGCCCCGAGACCTTGGCGCCCGTGCGCTTCGCAGTCTCGACGATCTCCGTCGCGGCGCCGTCGAGCACATCGTGGTCGTAAGCCTCCATCCGGATGCGAATCTTCATCTCTCGTACCGAATCTGTTCCTGGTGTAACGAGGGCGAACTCTCCGCAGCTGTCTCGACCGACACACCAGCGTCAGCCTCGAACACCACAGCTACGGGAGCGAGCGCCCAAACAGGGCACCGTAGCGAATTCCACGTGAATCGACAGGGTCGGTGCCGTCACCGTCGGAGGCAGCACCTGGAACCCGAAGAGCTCCCTTTCGGAACCCTCCCTTTCCTGCGATTCACCGAAGCGGCGATCAAGCTGCCGACCTCCCGATTCCCACCCCTTAAAAAGCGCCGTAACCCCCTGTCAGAGAACAACTAACAGTGGGTCCGGATTTGGGGTGAAAAGACGAGATTATAACGATGGGCCCATACCTGTCAACAGCCAATCCGACGAAAACACCGACCGGATCAGGGCTTGGGCACGCTCGGTGCCGGCGAAGAGAACGCGAATCCCACACGCGGGGGGGGGGGGGGGGGGGGGGGGGGGGGGGGGGGGGGGGGGGG
>CAYZGY010000814.1:0-1635 GCA_964478085.1 uncultured Planctomycetia bacterium | reverse complement strand
CCCCCAAAAAAACCCAAAAACGGGAAAACGAAGAGGTTTCTTCGCACCATCGAAAAATGACCGATCGCCGGCTCCGATCAGGTCACTCAGAAGCGAAAACGCTCGGCCACATCCTCGGGTACGGGGGCGTACGAGTCCGGCTCGAGGCTCATCGTGCCGCGCCCCTGCGTCAACCCGCGGAGATGGGTCGAGTATCCGAAGGCCTCGGCGAGCGGCACGCCCCCCCGCAGTGCCCGGATCCCGGCCTCGAGGTCGACCTCGCGAATCGTCGTACGCCGCTGGTTGAGATCGTTGGCGACCGCGCCGTAGTACTCCTCGGGAACTTGCAGCTCGAAACGCATGACGGGCTCGAGCACGACACTGCCCGCCTGAGCGAGCGCCTCCGAAAAGGCCTGCGAGGCAGCCGAGGCGAACGCGACGGGCGAGCTCTCCCCTTGACGCGCGGCACCGTCGAGGGCGATCGCACGGATCTGCATGAGCGGCAAGCCGATGCCCCCACCCGACTCGGCCGCGGCGCTGAGGGACTCCTCGACCGAGGGATGGAACTCGAGCGGGACGGTCGCCTTGTCGAGACGGTTCACGATCTCGGGGCGCATCGCCTCCGGATCCGGCTCGACGCGTACTCGCACACGCGCGAATTGTGTGCGCTCGCCGAGCTTCTTCTCGAAGACCGCCTCAGCCTCCGACGCCTCGACGATGGTCTGCCGGTAGGAGACACGGGGCTTGCCGACGGTCGCCTCGACGCGGAATTCACGCAGGAGTCGCTCGGTGAGGATCTCGAGGTGGAGCTCTCCCATTCCCGAAATCACGAGCTGGCCCGTGTCGATGTCCTCACGCCAGGCGAAGGTCGGGTCCTCGCGAGCGAGCTTCTCGAGACACTCGATGAGCTTGTCACGATCGGAGATGGCCACGGGCTCGATCGCCATCGCGATGACTCGCTCGGGAAAGACCGGCGGCTCGAGCGCGATCTGCGCGGACGGATTGGAGATCGTGTCGCCCGTCGCGGTCTCGCGAAAGCCGACGACCGCGCAGATGTTCCCAGCGTCCACCGATTCGAGCTTCTCGCGATGGTTCGCATGCATCAGGTAGAGCTTTTGCGCTCGGTCCTTCTTTCCCGTACGCGAATTGAAAACCTGCGCGCCCTCGGTGAGCTTGCCGCTGTAGACACGGACGTAGACGAGATCGCCGTGCGAGTCCGCGACGGTCTTGAACGCGAGCCCACAAAAGGGCTGATCGGCAGCAAGCTTGCGCGTCTCGACGCGCGGCCCGTCGTCGCGCTTTCCGACGTGCGGGTGAACACCTTCGACCTCGCCGAGATCTTCGGGAGCGGGAAGGTAGTGGCAAACCGCGTCCAGCAGCGGCTGGATGCCCTTGTTGCGGAGCGCGGCGCCGGCGAAGACCGGCGTGATTCGCTGCGCGAGGGTTCCGGCCCGTGCGGCCGCACGGACCTGATCGATCGAGAGCTCCTCGCCCTCGAGGTAAGCATCCATGAGCGCATCGTCGCACTCGGCGACCGACTCGATGAGCTTCTCGCGCCACATCTCGACGATCTCGGCGTACTCCTCGGGCACATCGTCCTCGAGAACCTTCTCGCCGAGCGAATCTTCGTCGAAACGCAGCGCGCGGCGCTCCAGC
>CAYZGY010000813.1:0-4010 GCA_964478085.1 uncultured Planctomycetia bacterium | reverse complement strand
GAAGCTGCGCGCGAAGATGATCGAGAAGTGGAACGCTTGGGCCAAGCGGTGCGGCGTCCTGCCCTGGCGCCCGACTCGCCCGAAGGGATTCGTTCCGCCGAAGCTCCCCTACCCGAAGACCTGGGTCGACCTCGAGAAGGAAGCGAAATAAGTCGACCGCCCCGCCGCGATCGACCGCATTCGAGATACTCGCCACCCCGTGGGCCCTCGCCGCTCGTGCTGGCCGTCGTCGGGCTCGGCGTGCTCGGGATCCTCTTCGCGCTGCTCGATCCCATCGGCAGCGGAGACCCGGACCCGTCCGACGAGGAAGAGACGCAGGCTCCGGAGGTCGCTCGAAAGACGGACGACTCGAAGGCTCGACGAAAGGGCGACGGCAGGAAAACGACCAGAGCCCGACGAAGCGCGACCGGCCGAAGTGCCGCGATCGACGAGCACGACGAAGACGGGAGCTCGCGCAAGACCACGCGCGCCGACCTGGTCGATTCCGGATCGCCGACCCGAACGCTCGAGCAGAACGCCGCCGAAGCGCGCCGGCTCGTCCGCCTGCCGCGGTCCCGGTTTCGCAGCGGCCAATTCGCCGAGGCCGCTCACGCCTTCGAGGAGGCGCTAGCGCTCGACGCCGACGACGAAGGACGGCGAGCCCGTTCGTCGTGCGAAGCACGCGATCCTGACGCTCAAGAACGGTCAGAAGCCCGAGGGGGAGATCGTCCAGGAGACGATCGAGAAGATCCACTTCCGCACGAAGGGCGGCATCACCTGGGTCCTCCCGATCGACCACGTCAAGGAGAAGAAACGCCTGCGCCACACGGACGTCATCGCCGAGCGACGCAAGACCCTCGAGTGGGACGCTCGCTCACTCAACACGAAGAGCCCGAAGGCCGTCCTCTCGTTCTTCCGCTGGGCGATCGCCGACCACACGCCTTCGTGGACCGCCGAACAGATGGAGAAGGCGCTCCGCGAGAATCCGAAGCTCGCCCGCAGCCTCGAAAAGGATGCGAGCTTCCGTTATCGCATCCGCCTCTCGAAAGTCGCGACGACGAAGCGGAGCGCAATGAGAGCGAAGGCCCCGTGCATGCCGTGACGATCAGTCCCTTTCTCATCGCGAAGCCTGCCGAGCGGGGACGCGAACACCCTTCGCGTTCGGCAAGACGCTCGCGCACGAGCAGGCGAACTTCGACAGCAAGCATCCGTACGGCAGCGCACCGAAGGCGACGCCGCGCGAGAAGCTCGTTTCCGTCGTGTCGTTCGAGCCCAACGGCTTCGGGCTCCATCAGATGCACGGCAACGTATCGGAGTGGTGCGAGGACTATTACGACCCCGAGTTCTACTCGAAGCCCGCCGCTACCGAGCGCGACCCCGTCAATACGGTCGACGTCGACGGTCGTCGCGTACTGCGCGGCGGCAGCTGGAGACTCGTCGGGCGAGTCGCTCGCTCGGCATATCGTGATCGACTCGGTGCAAAATCGGAGTACTCGATCCAACGCCGCCGCGCGATGCCGCTCGGCGGCTCGGGGAGGATCAGAGCCTTCTCCGGAAATGGCTTCCGCCCGATCTGCCGACTCCCCTAGAATCAGTGCCGGGGAAACGACCTGTCACAGTGAGGGAGGATTCCGTGCGCACGCTCACGTCCACGCTTCTTTCGGTTGCTCTTCTCGTGACGTCTCTCGTCGCCCTCTCGACGTCGCCGGCTCGGGCGGACCTGACGACCTATCGCGAGACGATCGAGGACATGGAGTCGGTCGTCGACTACTACCCGCTCGACGGCTTCCTCGAGGACACGCTCGAAGGCGCGAACAAGATCCTCAATCATGGCGTCGAGAACGCCGCGCTCGTCCAGTACACTGAAGAGGGCACGGGTGTCGGTGGTGACGGCCAGGCAGCGTCGTTCGACGGCGCCACCGCGTTCACCATCGAGCGATCGGTCGAGGAGTCGTTCTCAATTCTCGCGTGGATCAAGACCGACCAGATCAACATCGGCGGACCGACGAGCCAGTTCTACCAAGGCAGCGGACTGATCTACGCCGATGTCGGCGGCAACAACAACGACTTCGGCACGGCGATCACGGGCACTCGGTTCGCTTTCGGCATCGGTCGACCCGACCAGACGACGCACTCGACGAGCGAGGTCAACACGGGCGAGTGGGTCTTCGTCGCGGCCGTGCGCGACGTCCGAGAGGGCGGAAGCGATCTGCGGGTCTACGTCAACGGCACGCTCGAATCGACGCATGCTCACGCGAATCCGAACCCTCTCACCGCGCAAGCGCAGATCTCGATCGGCGGCAACACGATCGACAGTCGCTACTACCAGGGGCTCATCGACGAGGTCGCGATCTTCAACGAGCCTCTCGACGACCAGATGATCAGCGAGCTCTGGTCGGCCATGACGGGCATCGAAGCCTGCTTCTCGGCCGAACCGACGGAAGGTGTCGCTCCCTTCAACGTCGCCTTCGACGCGTCGTGCTCGAGCGCCGAGGACGACGAGATCATCGCCTACGAGTGGGACTTCGGCGGCCTCGCGACAGCTGAAGGCGAGAAGGTCGAGCACGAGTTTCGCTCGCCCGGAGTTCACACCGTCACGTTGACCGTCCGCACCGAGGCCGGCTTCGCAGCGTTCACGACGCAGGAGATCCAGGCGACGTTCCAGGGCGATCCGCCCGAACGCCTCGCGCCGTGGATCTCGACCGACGTCGGTCGACCGTCGCTTCCCGGTGGCGCGCGACTCGACGGCGACTGCCTCGTCGTCTTCGGAACGGGAGACGGCATCAACCGTTCCGAGCCTTCGTTCCACTTTCTCCACCAGCCACATTCGGGAGACGCAGACTTCAGCGCGCGACTCGAGGAGCTCGGCTGGGGCGAGAACGCGATGGTCGGACTGATGATGCGCGAAAACCTCGACCCCGACAGCATCTTCGCGGCCACCCTGCTCTGGAACGTCCCGGCGCGTGGAACGCGCGCAATCCTGATGTGGCGAACGGAGACGAGTGGACGCATCCGCGTCTCCGGCCGCTTCGTCGACGTCGCCGCGCCTGACGGCATGCTCCGACTCGAGCGACGCGGCTTCGAGTTCGTCGCGAGCGTCTCGGTCGACGGGAAGAATTGGCAAGAGATCCGCGTCCAGCCGTTCGAGGCTGCACCGGAGAACATGCTCGCCGGGATGGTCTCGACCGCGACGAACGACGCCGACGGCCAGGCTCAGGCGATCTTCTGTGACGTCTCACTCGACGGAGGCCGCGAGGTGGCGCCGACGTTCCTTCGAGGCGATACCGACGCCGACGGCGCGCTCACTCTCACCGACGGAATCCAGACGCTGAACTTTCTGTTCTCGGGAGGAACTCCCCCGAGCTGCCTCGACGCGGCCGACACGAACGACGAAGGCGGAATCAACCTCACCGACGCGATCCACACGCTCAACTACCTCTTCACGGGAGGCCCCGAACCGCTCGCACCGTTCCCGTCTTGCGGACCGGATGCTCAGGGTGACACGGACGGCGTCGACTGCCTGACGGCACACACGAACTGCCCCGAGTAGCGGACCTCCATGGAAGGAACGCTCACTCCGCTCCTATGCGCGAGAGCGCGACCTTCGCTCGCACGCGGAGCGCAGGCTCTCCCGCCGCGCTCCGCAGCTTCGGGATCGCGGATTGCGCTCGCGGGCCGATCTTTCCGAGAGCCTCGATCGCTTGACGTCGCGTCAGGAGATCCTCGTCGTCGATCCGATCGCTGAGCTTCTCGACGACGTCGTCGAGCTTCGCGACCGGCGCGATCTCCCCGAGCGCACGAGCTGCCGCGCGACTTGCGATAGGAGACGAACCGCTTCACGGCGGTCCGCCCGACCTGACGCGAATCCTCGGACTTCAGCCCCTCGAGCATGCGCGGATCGAACGGCGGAAGGCGCGGCTCCGCGCGCGTCTCGACGACGGCCTTCGCAGGCTCGGCGGGATCGTTCTTCTTCCTCGGAGACTCGTCCTCGGGCCGCTTCTGCCCGCCCACCCCGCGCCCGCCCCGCGCGC
>CAYZGY010000812.1:0-4010 GCA_964478085.1 uncultured Planctomycetia bacterium | reverse complement strand
CGGGCGACAGCACCGACAATGTTCCGGGTGTCCCCGGAATCGGCCCGAAGAAGGCTGCCGCATTGATTCAGAAATACGGATCGGTCGAGGAGATCGTCAAGCACGTCGACGAGCTGACGCCGAAGATGCGCGAGAACGTCTCGAACCACGGCGACACGTTCGACCTGACGCGACGCCTCGTCACGCTCAATCAGGAGGTCGAGGTCGACTTCGACCTCGAGAAGTGCGCACGCGGGAACATCGCCTTCGAGAAAGCTCGCCCGATCTTCGAAGAGCTCGGCTTCAAGCGTCTTCTCGAGCAGCTCGACCAGGAAGGCGGAACTTCCTCCGGCAGCATGTCGACTGGCGAGATCGCCCCGCCGCGGCCCAAGAAGGAAAAGGTGCCGACGACGTACCGCCTCGTCCGCGACGAGGCCACGCTCGAAGAGTTCCTCGGTGAACTGCGCGCGCAGAAGCGCTTCGCCGTCGACACCGAGACCACCTCGCTTCGCCCCGTCGACTGCGATCTCGTCGGGCTGTCGTTTTCGTGGAAGGCCCACGAAGGGTGGTACGTCGCGATTCGCTCGAGCACGGCCGAGACGCTCGATCCCGAAGCGACTCTCGAAAAGCTCCGCCCGATCCTCGAAGATCCGTCGATCGAGAAGATCGGCCAGAACATCAAGTACGACCAGGTCGCGCTCAAGAGCGCCGGCATCGAGCTCGCCGGAGTGTCCTTCGACACGATGGTCGCTTCGTTTCTCCTCGACCCCGGTCGTCGCAGCCACGGGATGGACGCGCTCGCGCAGGAAGTCCTCGGCCACGAGACGATCTCGATCACCGAGCTCATCGGCAAAGGCAAGAAGCAGAAGTCGATGCTCGACGTCGACCTCGAGCAGCTCGGCGAGTACGCGTGCGAAGACGCCGACATCACCTGGCAGCTCTACGAGGCCTTCGAGGAGCGCATGTCGAAAGACGACGTGCAGAAGCTATTCCTCGAAGTCGAGATGCCGCTCGTCGACGTGCTCGCGAACATGGAAGCGACGGGAGTCACGCTCGACACCGAGATTCTCGAGACGACCAAAACGCGACTGAGCGAACGCATCGACGAGCTGACGAAGCAGATCCACGAGACGGCCGGACGCGCCTTCACGATCGACTCGCCGAAGCAGCTCGCGGAGATCCTCTTCGACGAGCAAGGTCTTCGCGTCGTCAAGAAGACCAAGACCGGACGCAGCACGGACGCGAGCGTCCTTCAGACACTCGCCGCGGAAACCGCCCACCCGCTGCCGAACTTCGTTCTCGAGTATCGTGAGCTCACGAAGCTTCTCGGAACGTACGTCGGGCCGCTGCCCCAGCTGATCTCCCCACGTACCGGACGCGTTCACGCAAGCTTCAACCAAACGGTCGCGGCGACGGGACGCCTGAGCTCGTCCGACCCGAACCTCCAGAACATTCCGGTACGCACGGAGCAAGGTCGCGAGATCCGCAAAGCGTTCGTCCCGAGCGGCGACGGACGCGTGCTCATCACCGCCGACTACTCGCAGATCGAGCTCCGTATCCTCGCACACCTCTCGAAAGACCCGGCGCTCATCGAAGCGTTCGAGACGGATCAAGACATTCACGCCTTCGTCGCGGCACAAATTCAGGACATCGAGCCGAGCGAGGTCTCGAAGGAGGACCGCAGCCGCGCCAAGGCTGTCAACTTCGGGATCATCTACGGTCAGGGCGCCTTCGGCCTGGCGCGCAACCTCGGCATCAGCCGCACCGAGGCGAGCGACTTCATCCGAGACTACAAGGAGCGCTACCCGGGCATCCCGCGCTTCATGGACGAGTGTGTCCAAGAGGCTGAAGAGACGGGGCACGTCACGACGATGCTCGGACGACGCCGCCCGATTCCCGAAATCCACTCGGCGAATCGGAACCTCCGCGCGCAAGGAGAGCGCCTCGCGATCAACACGGTCGTCCAAGGCAGCGCGGCCGATATGATCAAGGTCGCGATGGTTCGTATCACCGACCGCATCCGAAGCGAGAGCCTCGACCTGTCCCTCCTTATCCAGGTGCACGATGAGCTCGTCCTCGAATCGCCACTCAGCGATGCGGAAGGCTACGCGGAGATCATCCGAAAAGAGATGATCAGGGCGCTTCCGCTCGACGTTCCGATGAAGGTCGATGCCAGTTGGGGCGATAACTGGCTCGAAGGGAAGAGCTGATCGTCCATCGCTATAAGTCGCTTTGGACGAGACGGTTTCGTCCACTCTTTCTGAGAACCCGGTCTTTCCTAAAGAAGGCACTCGACCCCACCGATACCCTCAGAGCTGGGGAGAGGGTCTACTCGTATGATTTTGAGGAAGAGTTCCATGCTGCGATCGGCTTGCATCGTCTCGATCGTCTTCACATCTCTCTTCGCTACGACGGGAAACGCTCCCGTGTGTGCGGCGGAAGCCGGTGTCGAGGTCTTTCACTTCGGCGTCTACACGTCGGACAAGCCTTCGACCATGTTCGGCAAGTTCAAGCCGATCCTCTCGCACCTCAGTGAGGAGGTCTCGAAGATCCTCGAGCGTCCGGTGAAGTTCAAGCTTCGCATCATCAACTCGTACGAAGGCGCGATCAAAGCCCTCGTCGACGGCAAGATGCACTTCGTCCGCTTCGGACCGGCGTCGTACATCCTCGCGAAGAACATGAACAAGGACGTTCAGCTCCTGGCGAAGGAGCTCAACAAGGGCAAGGATCGCTTCAAGGGCCTCTTCGTCGTTCGCAAGAACAGCGAAATCAAGTCACTGAAGGATCTCCGCGGCAAGAAGTTCGCCTTCGGTGATCAGAACTCGACCATCGGTCGGTTCCTCTGCCAGGCCGCTCTCCTCGATGAGGGTCTCCGCTGGGAGGATCTCGAAAAGGCCGAGTACCTCGGTCGCCACGATCGCGTCGCGACGGCCGTCCTCCAGGGCGACTTTGACGCAGGTGCCGTCAAATCGGGCACCTTCAAGAAGTACAAGGACAAGGGCCTCGAGGAGCTCGGCTTCTTCTGGAACGTCACGAAGCCTTGGGTCGCTTGCCCGGGCCTCAATGAGGACGTCGTGAAGGCGCTCCGCAAGGCCCTCCTCGAGACCGACGACAAGGCAGTCCTGAGCAAGGTAGGCAAGAGTCTGTCGGGTTTCGGTGAAGCCGAGGACAAAGACTACGAGGACATCCGTGTCGCGATGAAGCGCGCGATCCAGTTCACTTCGAATGTCCCGACGGAGAGCGGCAACTGAGGCGCTCACCTGAAACGGGGCTCCTCGCCTTCGCTCGATTCGCGAGTTCAGGAGTGACGCCTTCGCCCCTTCTCCCCCAACAAACTGTCGATGACACGCCTCAGCCACAAGATCTGGATCGGTGTTCTCGGAAGCCTCGTCGTCACGTCCGTGCTGACGAGCTTCCTCGTTCTCGAGAGCGAGCACAAAACGCTCCGTGAAGAGCTCGACTACTCGGGGCGCACGCTCTCGCGAACGATCTCCGCGTTCTGTGTGGACAATCTGCTCGCGTACGAGTATCCGGGTCTCGCGGACTACATTCGCCACGCGGCGGAAGATTCCGACCACGTCGTCTTCATCCGGATCTACGGAGCGGAGGACGAAGGCAGCAAGGTCATCGCGCAAGTTCCGGACGACATCGAGACTGCTCTCGCAGGACGCGAGGTAGCGACCTACCAGGCTCCCGTCATCGCGCAGATCGACGATCTCCCGCCCGAGGCGCTCGGCCAAGTCGAGGTCGCTTTCTCGACCGATCGCCTCGCCACCTTGATGGCGGAAAACACCTGGCGTCTCGTCGTCGGCACGATCGTCACCTTCTCGCTCCTCGCGTTCGTCATCGGACTCGTGCTGCGCAAGGCGGTTCTCAAGCCCGTCGCACAGCTCGATCGTGAGGCGAAGAGAATCGGATCGGGCGATCTCGACACTCCCGTCGAGCTCAGTGGCAAGGATGAGCTCGGTCGCCTCGGCCTGACGATGGAGACGATGCGTTCGTCGCTCAGGGAGTCGCGAGCGAAGATCGCC
>CAYZGY010000811.1:0-4016 GCA_964478085.1 uncultured Planctomycetia bacterium | reverse complement strand
CCGTGCCTGTCTCACTCGCGTTCTCGTCCGGGACGAAGGTCCAGCTCTTCGGGTGCTTCTCTACCTCGGAAAGGAACGGCCGCTGCGTCAACGGGCGTCCGTTGAGGATCACCTGCCCGCACGTGTAGGCGAGGTTCGGATCGCCGGTCTTGTACCGTTCGAACTCGGGTTGTCCGTCTCGGGTGTAGGGAGTCGATGCGAGAGGTACGAGGAACGGATTGGCACTGTCGTGGTAGACGTCGTCGTCGAAGAGCTCGCGGTTCGGCCTCGCGAAGAAGACTCCACCCTGGTGCTTCTTCCATTCGGGCTTCCACTCGTTCGATCCCCGGACGAAGACCTTGCCGAGCTCGGTGCCTCGAAACGTGATCGGACGCCCTTCGACACCACCACGCGGCGGGGCGACGCGTTCGCGATAGACGCCGGGATACACGAGCACCGTATCACCGGGCTGCGCAGACTCGGCGGCCTTCGAGATCGTGCGAAGCGGCGTCGCGTCGGAACCGTCATGGTCGTCGTCACCCGTCGGTGAGACGTGGATCGATCGACCGGCGATTTCCTCCCCGCCGAGAAGAGTCACGCAAGTCAGGAGAAGAAGGACGGGATAGCCGGTGCTTTGCATGGTCGGGGCTCGGGTCATGTGTCACGCTTGTCGCGACCGACCAAAATACTCGAGCCGTCGACCAGAGGCCAGAAGGTGGAGCGCTTCGATCTCAGTTCCCGCAGAACGCGAACGAGTCACAACGAAGCTCGTCACGAGTTCGATCCACGCCACATTCGACGAACGGCGCACTTGGCCTCTCACCCGATTGAAAGAGGTAGGTGAGAAGGAATATGCCGTCGGAGACGTTGTACGTGCCGTCGTCATTGGCGTCGGCCGAGTCGGTGCAGCTCGGCGCCGCGCCTCGGTTGAGTAGGTAGTGCAGCGAAAGAACGGCGTCGGTCAGGTTGGTGCGCCCGCTTTCGTCGAAATCTCCACGGATGAACGACTGAGTGACGATGTCCTCCTGCTGGATATCGATTTCGCAAAACTCGTGGTCGTAGAGTGGGACGCGTACCAGGCTGCCGATCGTATTGGCGTGGGGGCCGACGAGGATCGTATCAGCGAGTGGAGGATCGAAGGTCCGCTCGGAGAGCAGCTGCCAGTCGGAGCCGGTTTCGGATGCCCAGGCCGATACCGTGTTTCCGCGACGCTCGAGTCGAAGGAACGCCGAGGTGTCTTCGGTCGGATAGGGGAGGCGATCGTCGTTGTGCGGGTCCCAGAGCTCCTCGGCGTCGCCGCCCGTTTGCGTGCGCCACGAGGATGCGACCTCCGGCACTGGAGTCGCGAAGACCATCGTCATCCCGAAGCGCGATCCATCCTCGACCGTCTCACGAAACATCAGTCCCGCGTGACCCTCGCCGCCCATCAAGTACCTCGTACGCGGAAGACGACACTCGATGTGGAAGTCTCCGCTGATTCGTCGAAAGGCGAACTTCCCGAACTGCGAGCCTCGAAAGATGTCGCCTCCACCTGTGCTCATCTGAAGACAGCCGTCGGCGATATCGACGAAGCCGTTGAGCCTGTCGTCCAGGTCTGCGACGTTCCAGTCGCCGGCGCGTTGGTTTCGGTAGAGAGTGACGTATCGATCACGCTGGACGCTATGCCCGTCTCGGTCGATGACGGTGAGGGATACTCGTCTCTCGAGACGCCCATGGCGCGTCACGTCGAGCGGCCAGGTGAAGGTGTGGCGCGCAGTCGGCCCGCTTGCTTTGTTGCCGAAGCCGAAGTCCCAGTGATACGCAACGATCTCGCTCGAGCCCGGGAGGCTCGAGCTCGCGTCGACGCGTAATTCGAAAGGCCCCACGCCGGCGTCGGCGCTCACCTCGATATTGGCTATGGGCAGCCGCTCGAGCTCGGAAGGGAGGCGAAGGCTGCAGATTCGGCCGGTCGTGACCTCTTCATCTCCTGCGGCGATGATGCCACCGAACAGGGTCTCCGGAAGGCGTTCGTCGAACTCGTGACGTTCAATCTCACGCCAATCTTCGCCGTCCTCGGAGAGGAGGGCGAGGATCATCGAGCCAGTTCGGCGCAGACGGAGCGTCGGTTCGTATTCGCGCTCCGTGTCCGTGAATTTGCTTCCGCCGATGACATAGCTGCGGGTGTCGGTCTCTCCTCGAACGCCGAAGCGCGCGGAGTACCGAGTCGCGTCGACCTTTCGAATGACCGTGGCCACAGACCGGCTGCTCGGATCGAGGGATTCGCGTATCGCGAGCCCGAATCTCGGGTTTCCGCCGCCGGTCGCGCTGCGGAGTCGCATCTCGATGCTCGTCTCGTCTCCGAACTCTTGATAGAGGAACAATCCGCTGTCTTGGCGAGTCCACTCGATACGACCGGCGGGGGCCTCGACCCCGAAGCAGGTCGACGAAGGAAAGGAGACGCGATCCAGAGGACCGTCGACTCCGAATTCGATACGGTTCCAGATTCCGGAATCCGCGACGACAGAGGCTCCGGCGAGACACGTCGTGAAGATCGTCGCCGCAACCGAGATGCGGCGAATCGCCGATAGGCGAGAGCGGTCGGTCGAGAGGAGCATGGCAGACCCTGATGGTTTGCGTTGGGAGTGAATGTCTTGAAGGAAAATATTGCCTATTGCTCTTTTTTCGCGCAAGTCAGTTTTTCTTGCTCGCTTCGGAAACTCCCCTTTCGGTGGACTCGAAACGAGCTTCTCTCGCCAGGACTCGGCTTCCTCGGCCTGCCCCGTAGCCGTGTGGAGATCGATCAAGCGGCGCACGACATGGGACAAGCCGAGATGGGCTCGCCAGGCGAACCGCATTGGCGAGTTTCAGCGACGAAGAGCTCGGGCGAATCGGCCGCTTGGACGCCGAATCGACTTCTTCAACGGGCTGTTATTCCCTCAGGTCGACGAGATTGCGTACACTGGTCTCTTCGGTTCGGGAAAGTTCGGGTCGAGGTGGAGCGGTACATGAGACGGGTTTCGAGGACGATCGTCGGGATGACTTGCGGGGGGCTCGCGTGGGCGCTCGGGGCGACGTCGTCTGCTCAGGCCGACGCGCCGAGCTACAATCGGCACGTCTTGCCGATTCTCTCGAGCAAGTGCTTTCCGTGCCACGGCGTCGACCGAGCGAAGCGGAAGGCGCGGCTGCGACTCGACCGAGTGGAGGAAGCGTACGCAGAGCGGAAGGGCGGGCGCGCGATCGTTCCGAGTCGACCGGACGAGAGCTTGCTCGTCGAGCGCATCTTCGCGACCGATCCGGACGAGGTGATGCCGCCTCCCGACGAGGGGCTCGATCTCACGGCTGAAGAGAAGACCGTCTTGCGCCGTTGGGTCGGGGCGGGCGCGAAGTACGAGGCTCACTGGGCCTTCGTCGCGCCGAAGAAGCCCGATGTTCCCGCGAAGGACGACTGGGGGAGAAACGAGATCGACGCGTTCGTGCTCGAGCGTCTTCGGGCGAACGGACTGCAGCCGCAGAATGCCGAGAGACGCGAGCGCTTGTTTCGTCGTGTGACGCTCGACCTCACCGGCCTGCCGCCGACGATCGAGGAGCTCGATCGGTATCTCGCGGACAAGTCGGCCAGCGCGTACGAAAGGGTCGTCGATCGTCTCCTCGACTCGCCGCGATTCGGAGAGCGCATGGCGGCGTGGTGGCTCGACGGCGCTCGGTACGGCGACAGCCACGGCTACGACAACGATCTTCACAACAGTCAGTGGCCGTGGCGAAATTGGGTCATCGAGTCCTTCAACGAGAACAAGCCCTTCGACGAGTTCACGACCGAGCAGCTCGCGGGGGACCTGCTTCCGAACGCGACGAACGCCCAGGTCCTCGCGACGGCCATCCACCGCAATCATCGCATCCAGACCGAGGGCGGGGCGATCGACGAGGAGTGGCGCACGGAGTACGTCATCGATCGTGTCGAAACCGTCGGCGCGGTGTGGATGGGTCTCACCTTGAGCTGTGCGCGTTGCCACGACCACAAGTACGACCCGATCAGCCAGGAGGAGTTCTACCAGCTCTTC
>CAYZGY010000810.1:0-4017 GCA_964478085.1 uncultured Planctomycetia bacterium | reverse complement strand
CCTCGGGTCCTTCGAGACGTCCTACGGACCGAAGGTCCGCCCCCTCCTCGATCGCTACTGCAAGAAGTGACACTCGGGCGACCGGACCGAGGCCGACATCGACCTCGACACCTTCCCCGACTTCGCCCACGTCCGCCAAGGCACCAAGACTTGGCTCAAGATCGACGGCATGCTCGACAGCCGTCAGATGCCGCCGAAGCGGGCCAAGCAGCCGAGCGACGCCGAACGCGATCTGCTGAGCAAGTGGGTGCGTGACTACCTGACCGCCGAAGCCCACGCGAACGCCGGCGACCCCGGCCCCGTGATTCTTCGTCGCCTCAACAACGCGGAGTACAACTACACCGTTCGCGATCTCACCGAGATCGACGGGCTCGATCCGACGCGCGAGTTCCCGGTCGATGGAGCCGCCGGAGAGGGCTTTACGAATACGGGTGGCGCGCTGTCGATGTCGCCCGCGCTCGTGACGAAGTACCTCGACGCCGCGAAGGAGGTCGCGAGTCACGCCGTCTTCGTCCCAGGCGGCATCGAGTGGTCCGACCACGCGACACGCCGCGACTGGACGGACGAGCGCCTCGACGAGCTGCGCGCGTTCTACCGGCAGTTCACCACCACGGGCGGCGGCCAAAAGGTCAACCTGCAAGGCATCCGCTTCGACACGAACCAGGGTGGCTTGCTTCCCGTCGAGGCTTACCTCGACACGATGCTGCGATCCCGCGACGCCTTGCGAAAAGGCGATGCGACGATCGAAGCCGTCGCTGCCAAACGCAAGCTGAGCTCCAAGTACCTCGCTCGACTTTGGAAGACGCTCGAAGCGCCGCCCTCGAAGACCGGCTCATTCTTGCTCGATCGTCTGCGTGCGGACTGGCGCGCGGCGAACATCGATGGTGCTGACGATCTCGCGGCAAACATCCGCCGCTGGCAGAAGTCGCTTTGGAAGTTCAACGCGATCGGCCACATCGGTCGCCAAGGCGGACCGGAGAGCTGGCTGGAGTCGGTCGAGATCGCGTCGCCGCGATTCCGTGGCTCGCTCGACAAGCTTCCGGCGGACGCGAGCGGCAACGTTACGATCTTCCTTTCTGCCCAGGACGCGGGAGACGGGTCGAACGGCGACTACGTCGTGTGGAAGAATCCTCGGCTCGAAGGCGGTGGCCTCCCACCGCTACCGGTTCGAGACATCGCCTCGCTCGAAGAGCGCCTCGAGGCACGACGCCGAGAGGTCCTCGAAAAGACGACGGACTACCTCGAGGTCGCCGCGACGATCGGGGCCCTCGACAAGCCGGGAGACGCGGACCTCTCCGAGCTCGCGAAGAAGCACGCTCTCGACACGAGCCTTCTCGAGTCCTGGGTGACCCTCCTCGACCTCGGCGATCCGTCTGCGGTCGAGATCACGGGACACTACACCGAGACGCTCAAAGCGAACAACTGGGACTTCGTCGTCGGCTGGGGCACTCATTCCACGCCCTCCGTCATGGCCAATCCGACGGATCGTTCCGTGCGCATTCCCGGCCTCGCGCGACCGCACGGGGTGATCGCGCACCCGTCGCCGACCCTCTTCTCGGCGATCGCGTGGCAGAGCCCGATAGACGGAACGATTCGCATCGAGGCGAGGATCTCCGATGCCCATCCCGAGTGCGGCAACGGCTTCGAGTGGTTCCTTCAGCATCGAAGCGGTCACAAGGTCGGTACGCTCTGGCAAGGCGACGTCGAGGTTCGAGGCTCCGCGACGATGGAGGCGAAGACCTTCGCCATTCGTCGCGGTGAGGTGATCTCGTTTATCCTCGGTCCTCGCCAAGGGTCGCACGCATGCGACCTGACCGCGATGGACCTGACGATTTCGGAGCAGGGCGGAAGGACGCGAACGTGGGATCTCGGCAAGGACGTCTCGCCGAACATCTTGAAGAGCAACCCCCTCCCCGATCGCCTCGGAAACGCCGCCGTCTGGCATTTCTACAAGGGCCCGATGGCCGACGTGCAAAAATCTGCCAAGGAGCTGATCTCGATTCCCGAAGGATCGCTGCTCGCTGAGTGGCGCGACGAGAACGACTCGACTCGAAAGGCGAACCTCGCCAGGCGAGTCCAAGAGCTTCTCGCGGGCCCCGCACCCGAGAACGCGACGAGCCCCGACGGCGTTCTGTGGACACAGCTGCGCAAGCTCACGACGCCGCGCTTCTCGGCCGCCCTCCTCGCTGGCCTCGAATCCGACGATCGATTCGGGAAACACCCCCTCGGGGACGAGATCGACTCGAGCGATCTCGTCGTCCGCGCTCCGTCCGTTTTCGAGATCCGCATCCCGGCTGCGTTTGCCAAGAATCGTAAGTTCATCGTCGATGCTCACCTGGACCCGAAGCACGGTCGCGAAGGCACGGTGCAGCTCGAGGTGACTCGAAGCCGCCCAGCGACGGGTTCGCTCCGCGCCAATCTGCCGATCGTCGCCGTTCCCGGAAGCGAGTCCACGACTCGCGTCGCGAGAGCCTCGAAGGAGTTCCGCGATCTCTTCCCGGTGACGCTCTGTTACGAGCGCATCGTCCCGGTCGACGAAGTGGTGACGCTGACGCTGTTCTATCGCGAGGACAGGAATCTCAAGGAGCTGATCCTCGACGACGAGCAGATCGCCGAGCTCGACCGGCGCTGGGACGAGCTCTACTTCGTCAGCCACGAGCCCTTCGGAATCGTCAACGCCTACGAGCAGATCACGCAGTTCGCTACGCAGGACCGTCCCGATCTCGTCATCGCCTTCAAACCGATGGAAGCGCCGATTCGAAAACGTGCGGCCGACTTTCGCGGGACGCTCGAACGCGCGGAGCCGACACACGTCGACACGATCGTCGACTTTGCTGCGAAAGCCTGGCGTCGTGCACTCAGCGTCACCGAAAAGGACAACCTGCGCGAGCTCTACCGCAAGCTCCGCGCGAGCGAGCTCGAGCACGACGCGGCCGCCCGTCTTCTGATCGCACGCGTCCTCACCTCGCCACAGTTCCTCTATCGTCTCGAAGAGCCGAAGCCGGGCACGAAGGCCACACGAGTCTCGAGCCTCGAGCTCGCCAATCGACTGAGCTACTTCCTCTGGTCCTCGATGCCAGACGCCGAGCTCCAGAGCGCCGCCGAAAGCGGCAAGCTCGCGAGCGACGAAGCGACGCTCCTCGCACAGACTCGTCGATTGCTCGCACACCCACGCGCGCGCCGACTGGCGACCCACTTCGCGTGCCAGTGGCTCCACGTTCGTGATTACGATCAGAACGACGACAAGAACCTCGAGCTCTACCCCGAGTTCGCTAAGCTGCGCGGCTCGATGTACGAGGAGACGGTCCGCTTCTTCGAGGATCTCTTCCGGAACGACGGCTCCGTGCTCGACATTCTCGACGCGGACCACGCGTTCCTCGACGAGTCGCTCGCGAAACACTACGGAATCGACGGACTCACAGGAGAGACCTGGCGACGCGTCGACGGGATCCGTGCGAAGGGCCGCGGTGGCCTCCTCGGCATGGCGACGATCCTCGCGAGCCAATCCGGCGCCTCGCGAACGAGCCCGATCCTGCGAGGCAACTGGGTCTCCGAGACGCTCCTCGGCGAAAGGCTGCCGCGTCCCCCACCGGACGTTCCGCAGCTTCCCGACAAGGTGCCGAGCGGCCTGACGGCACGCGAGCTCATCGAGAAGCACAGCTCGGACCCCGCCTGTGCGAAGTGTCACGCGCGCATCGATCCCTACGGATTCGCCCTCGAGCAGTTCGACGCGATCGGACGAACGCGCCCGGCAAAGGTCGACACGAAGACCACGTTGGTCGACGGAAAGGCGATCGAAGGCCTGACAGGTCTCAAAAACTACCTCCTGGCCGACCGCCGGAGCGATTTTATAGGACAATTTTGCCGCAAACTTCTGGGATACTCGTTGGGACGGGCCGTGCAGCTCTCGGACCGTCCGCTCTTGGAAGAGATGCAGTCGCGACTGGCCGCAAACGACTACCGGTTCAGCGTGCTGGTCGAGACGAGCGTGATGAGTCGACAGTTCCGCGAGATACG
>CAYZGY010000809.1:0-4029 GCA_964478085.1 uncultured Planctomycetia bacterium | reverse complement strand
GTGTGTGCTGCGTTGAGATGGGTCCTTGTTCAGCTGGTGCATTGTTGTGATGGTGCAGAGTGGAGATGGTGCATAGTTGAGATGGTGCATAGTTGAGATGGTGCATAGTTGAGATGGTGCATAGTTGAGGTGAACATCGTGGACAAACCGAACGTCATCACGTTCCTCGTACTCATCGTGGCGGCGAACGTCTCTCTCACATTCGCTGAGTCGGACGAAACACGTGTCGATCTGCGAAGCGATCACGCCGCGAAACAGTGGATCTTTCTCGATTCGACCGCGCGGCTTGCCGACGGCGAGCTCGTGCTCGACGGTCGGAAGCAGATCTCGCGGGCGATCTTGAAGCCTTGGGCTTGGAGCGACGTCGCGCTCGAGGCGAAGTTTCGAGTCGATGCCCAGCCCTCCGCGGTTCTCGCGTGTGGATTCGTGGTGCGGGCATCGGATTCTGGCACGTACTACTACGTCCACTTCGACCGAACGCAGGCGATTCTCGTTCGCTCCTCGCCCGACGTCAGTTGGATCGAGATTCGTCGAGTCACCGGGCTCGACAAACCCGCTGGACGCTGGCATGCAGCGAGTTTGCGTGCGTCGGGGGAGAAGCTCGAGGTGCGGCTCAACGGCAAGCTGCTCTTCGAGGCGCGAGATTCGAAGCTGAAGAGCGGTCGAGTCGGGTTCTACGCGAATCAAGGGCTCGCACACGTGCGCGACATCGTCGTGCGTGGAACGAAGACGCGGGCGAAGCCCGATTTTCCGAAGCCGATGAAGAGCTTCGTCCACGTGTGCACCGACGCCGGGGCCGGCGCCTACGAGGCCTTTCCTGACGTCTGCCGGCTGCGTGACGGGCGACTGATGTGCGTCTTCTACGCCGGGTACTCGCACGTCTCGCTGCCGACGGAGGCGCACCCGAAGGGTGGACGCGCCAGTTGCGTGATCTCGTCGGACGAAGGCAAGACTTGGGGGCGGGCGAGTGTCGTCTACGACGGTCCTGACGACGATCGCGACCCGTCGATCGTCCAGCTCGCGGACGGACGACTACTCTGCAACTACTTCACGCTCGAGAGGCGAGAGCCCGGCTCGAACGCATTCGACTTCGTCGGTAGCTTCGTCGTGACTTCGAGGGACGCCGGCAAGACGTGGTCGAAGCCGCAGCTGATCCATCGCAAGTACGCGACGAGCACTCCGATTCGCGTTCTGCGAGACGGCCGCATGATCCTCGGACTCTACGCCGAGAAGAACGGTGTCGCGCGCGGGGCCGTGACGATCAGCGACGACGGTGGAAAGACCTGGCGGGAGCCGATCGACATCGACAACTCCGGTGCGTACCTGGATGCCGAGACCGACGTCATCGAGATTTCCGGCGGACGCCTCTACGCAGCGCAACGCGGGGGCAAGGGTCACCCGATGCACTGGTCGATCTCGAAGGACCGTGGCGAGACCTGGTCGCCGAGTCGTTCGATCGGATTCCCGGCGCACTGTCCGTACCTCCACCGTAGCGCGAACGGCATCTTGCTTCTCGCGCATCGCATCCCGGCGACGAGCCTTCACGTGAGCACGGACGAAGGCGCGAGTTGGGGGAAGGCGATTCGCGTGGACTCGACGAGTGGCGCCTATCCTTCGATGGTCAATTTGCGCGACGGCAGCGTTCTCATCGTCTACTACGAAGAGGGGGCCGGCTCGAGCATTCGTGCAAAGCGGTTTCGCGTCACGAAAGATGGCGTGCGTTGGATTCCTCCGACCGCGTGGTGATTTCCTGAGGTACGATGTTCCGCACATCGAGTCTCGTCTGCGGAGGGTCGAGTATGAATCGGGATCGACGTTCTCCAGTACCTGCGACTTCGTCTCGCCGCGACTTGCTCCGTGCCGGCGCAGCACTCGGGGCTTCGGCCGTGTTCGGAGCTTCGCTGTTTTCGGGGGCGCGTTCGCTCTCCGCTTACGTTCCCGACAATCCACCCGGCGAGCGGCCGAAGCGGGATCCCGACGTCGAGGTCCTGTTTCCTCGCATGCGCGTGCCTCTGTCGTTCATCATCGACGACTCGACTTGTCTCGTGAACATGGGGCATTACTGCATGCCGCAATTCGCCGCGGCTTGGCCCGGTCGCGACATTTACAAGAAGCCGTGGAAGAGGTGGCCACGCGAGATCCCTGACGACTTCGTCCGCGAGTTCGGCGAGTGGTGCGCCGAGCACGGCGTGAAGGGCAAGTATAGCATCGTGCCGAATCCGGCCTGCGTCGGTTGGGTCGATCGTGAGCTTCCGGGCTGGTCGCGCGGGGAGCTCTTGGGCAGCCTTCGACTCGTCCGCGAGCTGATGCTTCCGAACTGGGACATCCACCCCGAGATGATCACGCACACGCGCGTCATCGACATCAAGACGGGGCGGCCGATCGAGGAGATCAGCCCGGCGACGATGGAAAACTCGTATCCGCGCGAGAAGAAGAGCGTCGACGAGCTCGCGAGCTACCTCGCCTACGCGCTTCAGATTCTCGCGAACTGCGATCTTCCGTGCGAAGGGGTGACGACGCCCGGCGGCTTCGGCAACGCCGTCAAGCAGGAGCTTTCCCTCGCGACGTGGGAGTCGGTCCGCAGCGTCTATCGCGTCGACCTCCCGCACTACTTCAAGTACGTCGCCGGCGGGAAGAACGAGAACACCGAGCCTCGCGTCGAGAACGTTCGAGGCCTCGGCACGAACGACGTGCGTGCCGTCGTCAACGTTCCTGCGGGCACACGCGATTGGTTCGGTGGGTGGGATGGGGATCTCGAGAGTCGAGGTCACCTGTACTCGAATGCTGACGCCACGAAGGGACGAATGGTCGAGCTCATCGAGCGCGGCGCTCCGGCGATCATGCTCTGTCATTGGCCCGGCATGTACACGCAAGGAACGAAGAAGGGGCTGCACGATTTCCAAGCCGTCGTCGTCGCCTTGAACCGACGTTTCAAGAACGAGACGCAGTGGATGAAGGTGACCGAGATCGCGCGCTACTGGGCCGCGAAGGAGCTCACCGCATCGAAGAGAACGCCGCAGGGAATCGAGCTCGATGCACCCTTTGAGTGTCGCGAGCTCACCGTGCGCGTGAAGTGGAGCGCCGCGCAACCGCCGCGCGTTCGAGCCGGTGAGAAGGTCACCACGTTTACCGAGGTGAAGCGTAAGAGCGAGCTTGCGAAGGGGAAGTGCTGGCGCGAAGGAGACTCCATCATACTTTGTTTCGATCTTGGTCGCGGGAAATCCCACATCGTCTCGTAGTGCACGAATACGTCCACGAGAGCGCGTTTCTCTTGACCCAGACCACAGCATCAAGTACGGTGCGCCCCTACCACCCACGAAGGCTGGTAGCCGGATCTCCAGAGTTCGCTGCGCCTTCAGGGGGCTTTCGGGAAGCCCCCCTCTCGATCAGCACGGCGGGATGGACCCGCGCAGGTTTTCTGGCGGGTTTGTGGGTGGAGGTTCTTTCCCGGTGGTTCTCGGATTCGAGGGAGGGCTCGAATTCGGGAGAGGGGATGCTCTCGTCAGAGGAGGGTCGTGCATGCACCGACAGATCGAAGAGTTTCACGAGCTCTGCGGATCGAACCGCGTCGTCCCGATTCGTCTTTTCTTCCGGCGCCTCTCGAGGGTTCGCGACCACATGCACCGTGGGCTCGAGCAGTTTGGCGACGGATTCGACGCGCCGCTGACCGACGAGCGGATCGGTCGCATCGGACCGCGGAGCAACTGCAGCGTCGCCGCGCCGATCACGTGGCTCGCTCCTCACTTGGTGCGCGAGTGTGCTTGCGTCGAGCGGGATCACCGTCGAATCGTCGGCGAGGTCGACTCGATGCTCGACGAGCTGCGCGATTTCGCCGCGTCGGGGGTGGCCGACGAATGCATCGTCTCGCTCGCGAGCTTGCGCTTCGAGGAGTGCTACCGCGAGTTTCGCAGAATTGACGAACGCGAAGCCGAGCTGCTCTTGAGGGCGAGCGGCGAAGAGATCGGCGTCGGCGATTAGCAGCCCGTTGAAGAAGTCGATTCGGCGTCCAAGCGGCCGATTCGCCCGAGC
>CAYZGY010000808.1:0-4030 GCA_964478085.1 uncultured Planctomycetia bacterium | reverse complement strand
TCATTCGCCACCCGGCGTCGGTCGGCGCCATCGCGCCGAGCTCGCGTTGGCTTGCGGATTCGATGGTTGGTGAGATGGATCTCGAAAGCGCGGAAACCGTCGTCGAGCTCGGACCCGGCACGGGCGCGTTCACCTCGGCCATCCTCGACCGTATCGGCCCGAAAGGTCGCTACATGGCGATGGAGCTCAACGACGAGTTCGCCGAGAACCTCGCGACAAAGCACCCCGACGCGCACATCGTCAACGACTCCGCGGAGAAGCTCCCGGGGTACCTCGAAGAGATCGGCAAGCCACACGCCGACAGCATCATCTGCGGCCTGCCTTGGGCAGCCTTCGGTGAGTCGCTGCAACAGAGCATCATGAGCTCCGTGATGGCCTCGCTACCCGAAGGCGGTAAGTTCGCGACTTTCGCGTACATCCACGCCGCTTGGTTACCTTCCGCGCGGCGCTTCCGCCGGTTCCTCGAAGCGCATTTCAGCCGTGTCGACCGAACACCGATCGTCTGGCGAAACCTACCGCCCGCGTTCGTCTATCGTTGTTCCAAATAGGGGGCTTTCGGGAAGCCCCCTCCCGATCACGCTTCGCGTGATCGATTCACCCCAACCAGCAGGGGTTTCTCGGATAGAGCCCGAATCAATCAAGCTTCAGGGGCAGACCTCGTCGACGCACTCTGCGCTCGACGTCTCGCACTCGGGCACGCTGCCGGGTGCCGCGCCTCCGAGGAAGAGGAAGTTGAGCAGGTAACTCGCGTCGGAGATGTCGAGACCTCCGTCGCTGTTTGCGTCGCAGACGTCCGTACATGCCGTGACTCCATCGCCCGAAAACAGCGCGAGCAGGAGGTGCACCGCGTCGGAGACGTCGAGGAAGAGATCGCCGTTGCAGTTGCCGCGGAGGAAACGCTTGCCGCTACCCGGAATGCTGTCGGGATCGGCCGGATCGCTCCCCGCGGCGAGCTCGTCGCCGTCGTAGGCACCGTCGGAGTCTCGATCGAGCGCGATGCGCTCTCCGCAACCAGGGGGCACGGCGGTCACGGTTACGATGACGCCCGCGTTCATCGCAGCGATGATGTCGGACTCGGAAATCGTGACGCGGTGTAGAGCTACCCGGTGATACGCCCCCCGTCATCGCCCGTTCCGACCGCACCGTGAACGACGAGATCGACATCGTCCGCGTCGGCGCGACCGCGCAGGAGCAGATAGCGATCGAGACGGATCGACGGGTCGGCAGTGAGATCGTCGGCCGTCAACGTGATCTGCTGCCCGACGGCCGGCGCGAGCCCCGTGTCGAACGCGAGCATGAACTCGACGAGCTCCTCGACGCGCTCGACGCCCGTACGCCCCGGCTGGTCGAGAAAGGTGAAGGGGCTAAACGGAATCGGAAGGAGAGGAAAGCGGAAGAAGTCGAAGAGCGTCGGAACGGAGCCGTCGTGAAGAAATCCGAACCCACGCACTTGATCGCCTAGGTGCGGTGTCGGCGTGTGGGCGAGCCGACTACCGCGTTGGCCGAAAATCGCATCCTTCTCGAGCGTCGGAACCGCCGTCCCGAACATGCCGACCTTTTGGTAGAGGTTTCGCAGGTGCGCGACCTTCATGTCTTGCGGCAGGAGCTCGAACGAACCACGGCCATCCGTCCCGAAGGGCAACGCGTGACAATCGGCGCACTCGTCGCCGTCTCCACCGATTCCAGAACGACTGCCGTTCGAGTCGAAGATCGCCTTGCCGGCGTCCTGCTCGGCAGTAAGTGTGCCATCGAGTGGAGCGATCGGATTCGGCGGATACTGAACCGTCAGGATGAAGTCGCGAAACTTCTCCATCTCGGACTCGGGAAGCTCTTCGTCCATACCGAGCAGCCCCTGGAACGCAGGACGGAAGGCCATGAAGGCCTTCTCTTCGCTGAACGGATCGTCGGCGCCGCCGTTCCGATCGCCACGCCAGTGCATGGGTCCCGCGCCTTGCATGCCGCGAAGACTCTGAGTCGTCATCGGCCCCTTCATCGGATGGAAGTCCTGCAATGGCCGACCGCCCTGAATCTCGACTCGCACCACGGGATTGTCCTCGACGTCTCCGTCGGGATCGCCGAGATCCCACGAGAGGCTGTCGAAGTCACCGAAGATGTGGCAAGAGGCACAGGCCGAGTCGCCGTGTCCCGAATTCGCCGCATCGTAGAGGAGCGGACGTCCTTCGCGAATCGCGAGACTCTCGGGATCGTACCGTAGCGGAAAGACGTCGATCTCCTTGTCCTGCTCCGTGTCGACGATCGAGATCGTCTGGTCGAATCGGTTGAAGACGTAGAGTCTCTCGCGCTGTGCGTCGAGAGCCAAGCCGCTCGGCCCACCACCGACCTCGATGCGCTCGATCACCGCGCCGGCAGGGTTCAGAACGCCGACCTTCTGCGATCCGAAGGCAGCGACGTAGAGTTTCGATCCGTCGCTCGAAAACTCCATGCCGAGCGGAAAGGCAAGGCTCTGCGCAAGCTCGCTCGCAGGACCGGACGTGCTCGAGTAATCGATGTGCGGATTGAGATGCACGGGATTGACGAGATCTTCGCTGACGATCGTCACGCGGCTCTCCGCGACGTGACCGTTGATGACAGGCTCGAAACGCACGTGGTTCTGCGACTCGAGGTTCGATACGTAGACGTCTCCGCTGACCGGGTGCACCGCGAGGTTGAAGAGAATCGTGCCGACGCCCGTGGACGATGCGGTCTCGACCGGCGGCGACACACTTGCGTCGATCGTGAAGAGGTCTCGGTCGGGCAAGTGGAAACGCATGCGCGGGCTCCAATCCCGCCCGGCCGGGTCGCGCCACTCCTCTCCGTCGTACTTGAGAATCAAGCCCTGCGGACGCATCTCGACGCCTTCGTGATTGCTCGTCGGCTCGGGTGGGCCCGGAGCGTCGAAGCCGTCGTCGATGGCCACGTTGACGAGAGGATCCTGCGCGACAGACTCGAACCCGAGCACCGTCGTTTGGTTTCCCGTGTGAAACCCGGCCGCGTAGACACGCGTACCGTCAGGACTCGCCGCGAGACCACGAGGCGTATCGGTGAAGAGCGTCAAGATCGCCGCGTCCGCGCGAAGGTCGTCCGCGTCGAACACCCAGACGTCGGCACGGCCGACTCCGGGAGTCGTCAATTGCGGATCTCCCGGACGGTTCTGCCCGCGGTGCGCGGTCGTGACGAAGACCTTGTCGTGATTCGGCCCGGCGATGATGACATCGCGAGGCTCGTCACCGACGAGCAACGTCTCCTTGACGAACGGCAGCGTCGGATCCCTCAGATCGATGACCGAGACACTGTCCGAGAGATGATTGACGACGTACGCCTCGTTCTCCCCACGAGCCACGATTGCGACCGGCTCGAGCCCGACGACGATTTCCGCGATTCGAACGAACTCCCCACTATCGGCGACGCGGATCACCTCGACGCGGTTGTCGGGCGTGTTGACCGCGAGCAGCAACTCGCCCGAAGGTGTCAGCGCGAGCGGACGGACATGGCCCGACTCGAAGTTGACGAATTCTGCGCGGGCATCAGTGCCTGGAAAAAGAGCAGACGAGAGCGAGAGCGTCGCGAAGATCGCGGCACGCGTCAGTGCGTGGAGTTTCATCAGAACCTATCGATGAAAACGATGAAATGATGGCTCGAACCGATGACGATTCTCCCTCACGAGCCGCCCGACGGCTACTCGAGAGCGTCGATTAGATCGCGAATCGCCTGACGCGCTCCAAGGGCGATCAGCGCGTCTCCCTCCTCGATTCGCGCCGAGCTCGGCGGCGGCATCAGGCTCTCCCCGTCCTGACGACGGATGCCGATCACGATGAGGCCGCGGGAACGCAAATCCGACTCGGCCAGGGTCTGCCCGACGTAACGCGTACGTTCGCTCATGTGAACCTCGGCGAGGTCCATCTGATGGTCGCGGTCCTTGATGAGCTCGATGAAGTCCTCGACCTTCGGGCTCGCGAGCAGCTGGACAATCTTGGAAGCGCCCGTCGAGTAGAGGCTGATGACCCGATTCGCCCCGGCCTTCTCCATCTTG
>CAYZGY010000807.1:0-4037 GCA_964478085.1 uncultured Planctomycetia bacterium | reverse complement strand
AACGGGGCCGAGTAGCTGGAGCTCATCGTAACCGGACTTCCCGGCCTCGATTTGCGTCCGGATCTCCATCGGACAGATAACGGCTTCGGGGACGAGTGATCGGAACCGTCGAGATGGGATCTCTCGTGGTCGATTTCGGCAGTTTTGAGGGGTGGGACCGTCGAACGCTTACTAACAACATTGCCATCAGGATAAATCGAACGCCTTCGGATCCACGTGAGCCAACGACTTCCACTTCGCCCGCTCTTTCGAGAAACCGGGCGGCTTTCGGGAGTTCTTTCGTCGTTGAGCACTATCTGCCCGCTCGACATCGGCGTGACGGGCCAAGCGGAGACCGAGCGCGCGCCGCACGGTGAAGGAAACGTGTACGCGCCCGAGATTCACCGCGATGGCGACCGCTGGCGGATGTGGTACGGCGGCCAGGGGCGCGATGGTCACGACCGAATCCACCTCGCCGAATCGAGGGACGGACGACGCTGGACGAAGCGCGGCATCGTAGGGGAGCTCTGGTGGATGTTCTTTTCGCGCTTCGACCAGCCGCGCGCGGCCCGGAGCGCGAGGATCGCGAGACGTTCGACTGGCCGGAAGTGCGGTCGCCGTCGAGACCGGACACGACTCATTCGGAGATCCTTGAGCCGGAGTTCCTCGCGGAGAAGGGCGTTCTCCTCGAGAGCGGCGTCGAGCTCGGCCCGGAGCCGCTCGAGGCTCGACCCGGTCTGCGCGACACTGCCGCGGACGGCGGTGATCGCGGTGCGGGCCAGGGCGACGACGTGAAGAACCGCGAGCTGGACGTGATTCGACCAGCCCTTCGGGAGCGGAATCTTGGGTTCGGGGGTCGCCATACGGATCCTGAGTCTCTCGCGACAGATCGACCGACACCCTTCGTGGCATCTTCGACGGCCAGCCCCAGGCGAAGATCAGAACGGAAGATGCTCGACGACTCCCACCCACTCGTCAGGGGTCGACGCTTTCGCGACGAGCTCGAGGTCTTTGACGAAGGCGCCGACCGTGCCATGGAGCTGGTGTCCGAAGATCAGCCCGGCGAAGGGGCGACCGGACCGTTGCCACGACTCGGCGAGTGCCTTGAATCGAATGTCCTGGGTGAAAAGCACTCGGTCGAGGATCCGTGCGCGCTCCAGAAGCTCGTCGTCGGGAAGCCGCTCGGCTCCATCCTCCCGTGCCGTCAGGACGTCGATGTCGCGACGCCTGAGTGCGGACGTGATGGCGTCCGGAACGTTGAACGTCCATCAGGAGTCGAAGCGACATCTACAGTCGGCCTTCGGCTTTCATCCGACGTGCGAAAGGAGACGAGTGGCCGCCGAGCGCTTTCACTTCCTGCCATTCCTCCTCGATTTCCGCGTCGATCTCGGCGGCGTGATCGTAGTAGTAGGCGAAGGCGGCATGGATCTCCGCAGGACGAAGCGACTCGTGCTGACGGCACATGTCCTCGACCGTCCAACCATGCGCGAGCTGGTCCATCACGATCTGTGCGACCCGAACGCGAGGCAGTCGCTCGAGGCACGCGGACTCCCCAGCGGGCTTCTGAATGTGCGGGTAGCTCGTCGAGGCGGGCATGAGAGGATCGATCGGCAAGAGGAGAGAATTCGGAGGCTACAGCAAGCCGAGGGAGCCTCGACTCGACAAGGGAAGTCTACCACCCTCCAGCGGGACGTCCAAGGAGTCGGCCCGGGCCACGACTCGGCGAAGACCGAGGATGTTGGGCCCCAAACGCGGTTCGAGCCGCGCACGCTCAGCGATATGGACTCGAACGTAGAGCCACCCCGACAAGCTGTGGAATTCGCCACCGGGGCAACGATAGCAGACTCGCCCGTTTCGACCATAACCCAAACCGGCGAAAGCGCTTCCAGAATCACCTCTCCGTTGACCACAAGTTCGATACTACGACTGCGGTCCCCCACACTCCCGCAAGGTGCGAACCCCGACCCCGGTTCGCACTTTCGCCCCCTGCGGGGAGCCACAGTTTTCTTCGAAGCGAACTGGAGTGCTCCCCATTTTCTGCTCCATGTGATATGAGAGTCCGTTGGCCCCTTGGGGCCGAGAGGAGACTTTCAAATGAAGAGAAATCGACACACGCCCGAGCAGATCGTTCGAAAGCTTCGCGAAGCGGATTGCCTTCTCAACGAAGGGAAATCCGTCGAGGAGAGGGATCGTCCCGGATCCCGTTGAAATGAAGGAGGCGGCTCCGATAGCTTGCAGGTCTCTAACCACCTCAAGCACTCCAGAAGGAGGGAGCCGCCATGAAGAACAAGAAGAGCGCAAAGAAGGGGTCTCGGTCCAGGAGAAAGGCTGCATCGAAACCGAGAGGATCCGTTGCAGCGATCAACACGGACGCTTCTGCTCCGTCTGTCCAACTCCAGCTTCCGATCGCTGACGTCCTTGCAGGGATCCGCGAGTCCGTCGAGCAACTTTCAATCGACGCGGGGCTTCTGGTCATGCACGCGTTGATCGAGGACGAGGTCGAGAGCCGTGCAGGCAAGAAGGGGAAGCACGACCCTACTCGACTCGCGAGGCGCTGGGGTCACGAAGATGGCTATTTCGTCTTCGGCGGAAAGAAAGTTCCGGTCAAGCGGCCACGAGTTCGGAGCGTTGACGGAGAGGAGGTCCATCTCGAGCGTTACGAGCGCTTTCAGGACGACGGAGCACTTCAACAGAACGTCGGCAAGCATGTACTTGCTGGCGTCGCCACGCGCGACTACGAAGGCGTTGTCGACGAAGTCTGCGATGGGCTACGGAATTCGGAAGAGCTCGGTGAGTCGGCACTGGAAGGCTCTGAGCACAAAGAAGCTCGAGGAGTTTCTCAGTCGTCCACTGGGCCAACTCGACCTCGCCGCGGTGATGATCGACGGGGTCGGGTTCGACGAATACACGCTCGTAGTGGCCCTGGGGATCGATTCTGCGGGACGCAAGCACGTCCTGGGCGTTTGGCTCGGCGCCACCGAAACCGCCCAGGTTTCGAAGCAGCTCCTCGCCGATCTGATCGAACGAGGCCTGCCAGAAGATCGTCCTCTGCTCTTCGTCTTGGACGGGTCGAAGGCGCTACGCAAAGCGGTGAAGGACACGTTCGGCGCGAGGGCGCACGTGCAGCGCTGCCAGGTCCACAAGCAGCGAAACGTTCTGGACCATCTTCCGAAGTCGCACCAGCGAGTCGTGCGAATGCGTCTTCGCGCGGCGTGGACCATGAAGCTGTACGCCGACGCAGAAGCCGAGCTCAGGAAGCTGGTCGACTATCTCGAGGAGCTGAATCCATCGGCAGCTCACAGTCTTGAGGAGGGGCTCGAGGACACGCTGACGCTTCACCGTCTCGAGGTTCCCGACTCGCTTCGTCGAACTCTTCGAAGCACAAACCCGATCGAGAACTGCTTCTCCTTCAAGCCGAAGTACTGCCGCAACGTGAAGCGCTGGTCGAGCGGAGACATGGTCCTTCGCTGGTCTTCAGCGATGCTTCTCGAGCTCGAGAAGAGATTCAGGAGAATCCGCGGGCATAAGAACATGCCTCAGCTCCTCGCCGCTCTGAACGTCGGCGTGGAAACGAAGAAGGCGATCGCGTAGATGGCCGGCTATCGGGTCGCCTCCAAAAACAACGACGGCCGGGACGATCCCCGCGATCGTGGTGTCCGGGTTTGTTTTCGATCACGCTTCTGTCCGAGTTTCGATCACGCTTCTGTCCGAGTTTCGAACTGGCGGGGGAGTGCCTCCTCCTTGCACTGGCAGGTCGTCCCGTCACGGCGCTTTCGTGTGGCGACGGTTTGTCGTCGACTTGACTGATCGCAGTTTGCTTTCGTTGCTGTCACTTGCGATGCTGGACGCGCTTCTCGCCTCGTTCAGATCGACATCGGGTTATCGATCGACGACATGGCCAGGTGCTACCGGGCGATCGAACGTTGTCGTTTTCCGAAAGGGTGGTTTTGTCATGCGTGCTGGTAGACAGTCTTATGTGGTCCTGTTGCTGTCCGGTTCGTGTCTCCTGCCTCTGACCGTATCCGGACAGTCGCTGACGATCGACCGGGCAGAACTCC
>CAYZGY010000806.1:0-4043 GCA_964478085.1 uncultured Planctomycetia bacterium | reverse complement strand
CCGCGACGCGGCCGGTGGGCCGGTGCGCCCTGGGACGGGGGGGGGGGTTCCTGCGGGCGCCCGGCCCCGCTTTTTTCGTCTCAGCAGTTTTTGTGGGGGCTGTTCGGGTCGGGGATTGGGCAAACTGGGAAGTGCTATAATCCCTCTGGGGTCCTATCTCGCAGTTTTTCCGTGGCTCGTCCCGTGTACAAGCGGATCCAGTCTTACACCGGCAACGTGCCGATCCGGCTCATCGCGACCGTCCTCGTCGCGATCCTGATCCCGAGCGTGCTCGTGACGGCGTTGGGGCTCGTGACGGTGTTTCAGGCGGATACCTTCGTCAAGGACTTCGTCACGGACTCGTTCCGGGTCAAGCTCGACGAGGTCGCCCGCGAGGTCGAGCCGCTCTGGGAGAGCCGACTGCAGCGACTCGACGACCTGACGCGCGACGCCCATCAACGAGGCCGCAATCTGCTCCGACTGCGCGAAGTTCCGGAGATCGCGGATCTCATCTACAGCGACGGCGAGGGGTTCCACGGCGTGCGTCACGACGTCGCTCGACGCGAGCTGTGGGGCGACATCGACTCCGAGAAGCTGATGCGCGCGCGCCGGCTCGAAAACGACCCGGTACAGACCGCGACGGCGCTCGCGCTCTTTCTCGAGCTCGTTCGAGACGCCGACGAATCGATCGTCGTCGAAGCGCTCTTCGGCGCGGCGCGCACGAGCCGACGACTGGCGCGCTACAGCGAGGCGCTCGGCCATCTCAAGCACGCTCTCCATCGCTTCGGAGACACGGTCGACGAGACGGGTGTCTTGCGGAACATTCCGATCCTCCTTCACACCATCGAGCTCCAGGTCGAGTCGGATTCCGATCAGGCCCTCGTGACGGCCGGGCGACTCGCCGACACGCTCTCTCGCGAATCCGGCTGGATCTCTTCCGAGGCCATCGGGCTCTATCGAGAGCGACTCGAGGCGCTCGTCCCGGGATCCAGCCGCCTGGTCGAGAGCCGTCGAGCCGAGCTCGAGTCGGCTCGGAAGGAGGAGGCTCGGATCTCGAAGGAGGTTCTCGCCGTCGCGAGGCCGGCCCTGAAGAAGGCAGCGGAGAACCTCAAGGTCGCGGGAACATCACGTATCGTGCAAGTCGAGGACGGCGCGCGCTCGTGGACCTTCTATTGCGCTCGTGCCGGTGAGGAAGGATTCGTCGTTCACGCGTTGCTCGACGTCGACGTCTTCGCCGAGGACCTTCTCGGGGTTCTCGACAAGCTCCGACTGCCGCGGCCGCGCGTGGGGGCGGGGCTACCGGGGCAGCCGATCGCCTTCGGCGGGCGCTCCGACGCCGACGACTTCGCGGTCGCTCCGCTTCCGACTCCACTCTCGAGCCACGAGCTTCGCTACCTGCCGGAGCCCGGCGAGGTTCCAGCCGGTTTCTACAGCTTCGAGGTCATGACCGCCGCGACGTTCTCCTGGGCCGTCGCCCTCCTCGTTCTCATGATCATCGTCGGCGTCTTCTACACCCTTCGATACGTCTTGCGGGAGACGAAGACCGCGAGGCTCAAGTCCGACTTCGTCAGCTTCATCTCTCACGAGATCAAGACGCCGCTCGCCGCGATCCGCATGTTCACGGAGACACTTCTCGCCGACCGCGTCGCCGACGACGAGGAGCGCAAGACCTGTCTTCGGCTCATCGAGCGCGAGAGCGATCGCCTCCAGGGGCTGATCGAGAAGGTCATGGCGTACTCGAAGGTGGAGCGCAAACAGAAGGTCTTCCAGTTCGCGAGCTGCAGCATGGTGGAGGTCGTGGAAGAAGCCGTGCGCCTCTTTCACGATCACACGAAGGGTCGTCCGCGAAACGTCGAGCTCAACAGCGTGCAGCACGTCTCGAACATCCAGATGGATCGTGCGGCGATGGTCGAGGTGGTGCTGAACTTGCTCTCGAACGCGGCCAAGTACTCTTCGTCGAAGACGAAGATCACCGTCAATCTTCGAGAGACGGTCGACGACATCACGGTGGAGGTGATCGATCGCGGGATCGGAATCCCTCGCCGTGATCAGAAACGCATCTTCGAGAAGTTCTTCCGTTCGGCCGACTACCTGACGCGCGAGGTCGAAGGCACCGGATTGGGCTTGGCTTTCTCTCGCTACATCGCGAAAGTACACAACGGAGAGATTCGCGTCGCGAGCCAGAAGAACGTGGGCAGCGTGTTCACGCTGCAGCTACGCAAAACGCACGTGATCGCTCAAGAATAGATCGGTCGACGGAGACCACTCGAGACTCGATGACGAAGCCCAGCGACCAGAAATCTGCCAAAGCCCGTATCCTCGTGGTCGAGGACGATTCCTCGCTCCTCTTCGGACTGCAAAAGAACCTCGAATTCGAAGGGTACGACGTGCTTGTCGCGTCGGATGGGGAGTCGGGGCTGCAGAAGGCGATCGACGATCGACCCGATCTGATCGTGCTCGACGTCATGCTGCCCCGGATGAACGGATTCGAGGTCTGCGAAGTTCTGCGAAAGAACGACATCGACACCCCCGTCATCTTTCTGACGGCCAAATCACTCGAGGGGGACAAGATTCTCGGACTCGAGCTCGGCGCCGACGACTACATGACGAAGCCGTTCAGCGTGGGGGAGCTGCTCGCGCGCATCAAGGTCGTCCTGCGGCGCGTGCAGGTCGACGCGGGGGAGGTTCTTCGGTTCGGGGAGGTCGAGGTCGACGTAACCGGTCGCGTCGTGCGCGCACGCGGAGCGGACGTCGAGCTGACCTCGAAGGAGTTCGAGCTCCTGCTCTTCATGGTGCGTAACGTCTCGAAGGTTCTGCCGCGCGACACGATCCTCCAAAAGGTCTGGGGTTTCAATTACTACGGAACGGCTCGCACGATCGACAACTTCATCAATCGTCTTCGCCACAAGATCGAAGAGGACCCCATGAAGCCGAAGCATATTCAGACCGTCCGTGGTGTCGGCTACAAGTTCTCGTCCGGAGATGAGTAGCCGACAGGGTCGGAGCCCGAGCCTTCTTTCGTCCCGTCAATTTTCTTCGGTGTGGTGACACTTCCGTGACAGTGCCAGCGGTAAGATCTCCTTCGAAGTGGCTCGGGGCGTGAAAATCGTCTCAATGGCATTTAGGGTTAATTCTCTTCTCTTTTCTCTCTTTTGTTTCTGGGAATGTCCCGAGCCGCTATTTTTCCTTCCGCGTTCGTTCTGACGTTGTCGGCGATCTTCGGAATCCCATAGCTCCCTGCGATGGAACCCGATATACCGGGCGGTCCCGTCACCCCCGCGCGAGCCCTCCTGCTCGCGCTTTTGCAGAAGGAACATCTCTCGGGAAAGCGTGCAGAAGCCGCGGAGGAGTACGAGCAACTCTACTCTCGTGGTCGGGCGCCTTCTCCTGCCGTGGAGGAGGGACGAAGTCAGCGCACCGCGGGCTCGGTCTTGCGGATCCGCGCCGCGTATCGTGCCGGCCGTGCCTTCGAGGCCCTCGGGAACTCGGCGCGCGCTGTCCTCGCGTACGAGTGGCTCGTGGAAGCTTTTGATCGTCTATCCATCGAGATTCACGATCCCGACAAGTCGGGACGCGACGCGTTCGCGTCACTCCGCGTCTTGCGCGATCGCGCGAATGTTCGACTCGCGACTCTCAAACCGACTCGAACCGATTCGACCTTCGCGGCTCAACCGATTCTCGAGGTTCTCGACGGATTCTCGAAAGTGACCGACCGAGACTCCTTGGTCGTCGAGCGGATACGCCAAGAGCTCTTCGAGCGTCGTCGTCGCGTCTCCGCGGGGCGTTCCCTCGTGACGGAGTTCGAGCGAGGCGGTGGAACGCTCCGTTTTCCGCGAGGACTCGCGCATTTCGCGTCGAACGAGACCGGAGCCGAGGACATTCTCGCGAAGGTCTGTGAGAACGCTTGGTCGGGCGAGGAGGTCGCCGAGCTCGTCGAGGGAATTCGGGCGCGCGAGATTCTTCGTGCGCTGCGCAGCGCGGGAGACGACGATCACAAGGAAGCGAGGAGCGCAGCGCTGCGGGCCGTTTGGCTCTCGCAGGCAGGTTCTTACGCCGCAGAGATT
>CAYZGY010000805.1:0-4043 GCA_964478085.1 uncultured Planctomycetia bacterium | reverse complement strand
GCGACACCGCTCGTCGTCGGCAACGTCGTGTTTCTCTGTAACGACAAGCACGGGACCATCGCCGTCGAGATCTCGCGCGACGCAACCGGAGCGTTCTCGACAACCCGACTCTATCGCACGGGGCATCTCGGAAGTCGTACGGCGAGCCCGATCTTTCACGAGGGCTTTCTCTACAACCTCCACCATCGGGGTCGCGCCGCGTGCATCGATGCTCGCACGGGGAAGCGCCGTTGGGTCTCGCGCGCGCTCGGCGATCACGCGTCATTCATTCAGATCGACGGACAGGCGCTCGCACTCGCCGACGACGGACATCTCGAGTTACTCGACCTTTCTCCGGAAGCCTATCGACTTCTCCGACGCTGGAAGATCGGCGAGTACACTTGGTCGCAGCCATCGTTCACGGACAGGAACCTCTACTTTCGTGACGGTGACGATCTCGTCTGTACCCAATCGAGGTAGCTCGAAGGGTTTCCCCAGTGCACACCGTGACGCGTGCTTGTTGAATTCCTGGTGCATCGTCGCTGCCTGTATCGAAGGCTCTTCAGAAGTCGGAGTCCTGAAAACAGAAGAACTGTGACAGAGACCTCGTGATGAGGCTCCGCAGCACTGGGCTCCGACGTACGGAGACGCAGAGCTTCGAAACCTCGTGCGCGCTCGCTTTTGGCATCGAGGGCCTGTTGCAAGCGTACCGTGAGAAGAAAGCGAGCGACGGCGAGATCGCCGTTTAGCAGCCTGTTGAAGAAGTGCTTCGAGTGGACAAGCGAGACGATTCGTTCGAGATCGAGGAGCTGAAACGGAGCCCATGTGGAGCATTGGCGAGTTTCAGCGACGAAGAGCTCGGGGGAATCGGCCGCTTGGACGCCGAATCGACTTGTTCAATGGGCTGTTAGACGCGTACGCGTCGAATCGCCTGCTCCCAGCGCTCGAGGTGTTCGGCGACGTCCTTCTTCTTCATCTTCGGCTTGAAGCGCTCATCCTCCTTCCAGCTCTTGCGAATGGCAGGAAGTGAGTCGAAGAGGCCGATGGTGAGTCCTGCCTGAAGCGCGGCGCCAAGAGCCGTCGTCGAGGTGATCTCGGGTCGTACGGCATCGCAGCCGAGCAGGTCGGCTTGGAACTCCATCAGGAGGTCGTTGTTGGAGGCTCCGCCATCGACCTTGAGCTCGCGAATGGCGCTCTTGCCTTCGATCTGAGCGAGGTCCTGCTGCATCGCGTTCAGGATGTCGTAGATCGAGAATGCGACGCCCTCGAGCGCGGCACGTGCGATGTGGCCCTGCTGTGACCCGCGCGTCAGCCCGCAGATCATGCCGCGCGCCGTCGGATCCCAGTGAGGCGCTCCGAGGCCGACGAGCGAGGGCACGAAGACGACGCCTTCGGAGCTGTCGACCGAGCGTGCGAGCTGCTCGATCTCGTCGGAGGAGCGAATCATGCGGAGGCCGTCGCGCAGCCACTGCACGATGGCGCCGGCGATGAAGGCCGAGCCTTCGAGCGCGTAGGTGGTCTCGCCGCCCGTTCGCCAGCCGGCCGTCGAGAGGAGTCCGTTGCGAGAGCGGACGATCTCCGTGCCCGTGTTGAGCATCAGGAATGCGCCCGTCCCGTACGTGCACTTCGCCTCGCCCACCTCGAAGCAGGCTTGGCCGAAGAGCGCCGATTGCTGGTCGCCGATGAGCGACGCGATCGGAATGCCGTCGGGGAGGAAGTCGAGCCCCTTCGTCTCGCCGAAGACCTGGTCGTTGTCGCGGATCTCGGGGAGGATCGCTCGTGGCACCTGGAAGAGCTCGAGGAGAGAGTCGTCCCAGTCGCAGGTCTCGAGGTCCATGAGGAGCGTGCGCGAGGCGTTCGAGACGTCCGTCACGTGCGCCGCGCCGCCCGATAGTCGCCACGCGAGGAACGTATCGATGGTGCCGAAGACGAGCTCGCCGCTGTCCGCGCGCGCGCGGGCACCCTTGACGTTCTCGAGGAGCCACTCGATCTTCGTGCCCGAGAAGTACGGATCGAGGAGCAGGCCCGTCTTGTCACGGATCGTCGCTTCGACGCCCTGAGCCTTGAGCTCGTCGCAGCGTGCCGTCGTGCGACGATCTTGCCAGACGATCGCGCGATGGATCGCCGTGCCACTGTCGCGCTCCCAGATCGCGGTCGTCTCGCGCTGGTTCGTGATTCCGATCGCGGCGATCTTCGCTCGATCGAGGCCGACCTTCTCGATCACCGTGTTCACCGAGCCCCGCACACTTGCGAAGATCTGCTCGACGTCGTGCTCGACGCGGTCGGGCGGGAGGTGCTGCTCGAACTCTTCGGAGGCCTCTGCGATGACGCGCAGGCTCTGATCGAGGAGCAGCGCTTTCGTCCCCGTCGTGCCCTGGTCGATCGCGAGAATGACGCTTTCCGAATCGGCTGCCGGACTCATTTCACTTCACTCCGAGATGGTAGTTCCAGGACCCGTCAGGATCTGTCGATCCGCTCGTGCTACGAACCTCTCTCGCCCGAGTAGATCACATCGCCCGTCGATCCGACAAGCGAGTCGATGCGGATGACGACGGAGCGCGCGTCGTTCCGTGAGGTCAGCCGTTTGAAGACGACGGGGATCGAGTGGGTCTCGTCGAATAGAGCTCGCAGGAGCGTGTGTTCGGTAGCACCTTTCGAGTCGGGCTTCTTCGCCTGCGCGAGCTCGGTTCCGAGTGTGCGGAAGAGTCCTTCGATCGTGTACGAGTCGTCGCCGCTCGTGCGAAGCTGATCGTTGAGCTTCTGCGAGACGAGCTTGCCGCCACGCACGCTGACCGACGGACGTTGGGGCTCGAGGCCGTCGACCTCGATGCTCAGCATCATGTCGTAGTCGAGGATCGGCTTCTCGCGCCAGGCGAGGTAGTTCTTCTCGAGAACCGCGTCGTCGAGCTGCGGTGTCGAGTCGCGCAGTGCCCAGAGGACACCGACGGCGATGACCCCGAGTGTGAGCACCCAAGGAATCCGACTCCTCTTCGACTTGATATCACCGCTCATCGCTCACCGCTCATCGCTCACCGCTCACCGGCCATCCCGACTCTTCCCGAATCAAACTCGAGTGGGTTCGTCTCCCCGGTCCCTCCGGGGTGACGAACCCTCTCGAGTCTCGCGGCGTGTCGCCGCGACTTGACGTCATCTCGACACGACAGTCGGCCACCAGCGACACGAACCGCGTCATGGGCGACCGGTTTTCTGCGCGCACGCTGCCGACTACTTCTTCTCCGGCCCTCCGCCACTTCCGCCGGCCTTCGGCTTGCCGCCCGGCTTCTGGAAGTGCTTGACGTAGAGCTGCGCGATCGAGCGCTGGATGCTCGCTTCGTCCGGCCCACCGAAAATCTGCAGGTAGGCGACCTTGCCTTCGGGGTCGAGGACGGCGACGCCGTGATTGAAGACGTAGAGCGCGTCGTGGCGCTCGGCGGGGAGAGGCAGAGTCTTCAAGTCGATGACACCGGCCTGGAACGCCGGGCGCTTCGTCGTGTAGAGCTTCGTCGCCGCGTCGATGTTCGCCTTCGTGCTCTTCTCACGTTCGCGATCGCTGTAGAAGAGCCCCGCGTACTCGAGCGGAAGCCCCTGACCGGCAGCGACACTGCGCAGGTGGAGCTTGGCGAGGAAGTCGTAGCGCTTCGACAGGCAGTACTTGCAGTCGTCGTACCAGATGACGAGACCGATCTTGCCCTTGAGGTGGGCGAGCGGGTCGGCCTCCTTGGCGAACTTCGTCGCCTTCGGATCCCAGACGAGCGTCTCGCCCGTCTTCGGAAGAGCCTTCCCGACGATCTTCTTGCGCAGCTCTTCCTGCACGAGGTTCATCGTCTTGCGGTAGCCCTTGATCTTCCCCTTGAGCTTGACCTTCTTCTTCTCGCCGTTCTCGGTGCGACGAACGAGGAAGCGAATCGTGCCGCCGACGTTGTTGTTGCGCAGCTCGGCGACGAATTGCTCGCGCGTGCGGATCAGGAAGTCGTTGAGTGCGACGATCGTGTCATCGACTCGGAGCCCGATCGCCGCGGCGGTCGAGTGGGGGTAGAAGTACGTGACGTGGAGACCACTCTTCG
>CAYZGY010000804.1:339-4052 GCA_964478085.1 uncultured Planctomycetia bacterium | reverse complement strand
TCATTCCGGTAGAGAGCTTCTCGCAGCGCGTGTGCGCGAAGTCTTTGATGTCGAAGAGCTCGAGCAGATGGTCGACGCGCTCCTGCAGCGCGCTCTCGGCCATGCCATGGAGGCGACCGAAATACTCGAGCGTCTCGCGTGCCGTCAAACGACCGTAAAGGCCCGTCGAACCCGACAGAAAGCCGATCCGTCGACGCACCTCGAGCGGCTTCTGGACAACATCGAATCCCGCGATGCGCGCCGTTCCCGACGTCGGCCGAAGGACGGTCGAGAGCATGCGCAGAGTCGTCGTCTTTCCCGCCCCGTTGGGCCCCAAGAGGCCGAAGATCTCACCGGCGTAGCACTCGAACGAAATCCCGTTCGCGGCGCGCACCTCGCCTCGACGACTGTCGTAGAAGATCTTCACGAGGTCACAGGCCTCGATCATCACTTCGCCACTCACACAGTACTCCTCTCTCGAGCCGCTTGCGGACGCTTGCGAAACGCGTCCAGAAATCTGAGCTCACCCCCGGTCGCCACGTCTTCCCGACCGATCACGCGCGCAGCCATCCAGAGTGCCAGGACAGAAAGCGCGAGCGACACACCGAGCGTGATCGCGACGAGCAACGCGTCGGCGTCACCCGACAGCGCCCCTCGAAACATCAGCGCGACGTTGACGAGAGGCACGAACGCTGTCGACAGCGTCAGCTGCATCTCGGGATCGGAGAGCACGATGAACGGTACGAGCGAAACGAGATAGATCGGCGAGACGTACGCCTGTCCCTCCTTGAAGCTCTTCGCGAGAAACGCGACGAGCATCATCGCGGCGCTGAAGAATGCAGCGAGCAGAACCGCGCCCGCCAAGATCACGGCAATCGTGTCGAAGCCGAGCCCGACCTTCTCCATGTCGCGACTCGCGAAGGTGTGCGAGAGCGTGATGTACATGCCCGCGAAATTGAGCACGAACGAGAGGAACGAGATCGTCGAGACGGCACCGTACTTCCCCACGACGATCGCACCACGCGGAATCGGCGACACGAGTGTCGTCTCGAGCGTGCCGCGCTCCTTTTCGCCGACCGTCGCGTCGAGCGCGGGGTAGAACGCCCCGAGCACGGTCATGAAAATCATGATGATCGGCAGGATCATCGCGAGAATCTCGGCCGAAACCTCTTCGCCCGTCGAGAACGACGAGTCATCGATCTTGATCGTCGTCAGAAACTGCTCGTCCTGGCCGAGCTCTTTCGCGAGTGACACGAGTCGCTGATGCCGATAGTCCGCGAGCGCTGCAGAAATCCGAGAACGCGCGGTCGAAGATGCGCTTCGTGCTTCACTGAAGAAAACCTGGGCGGTGATTTCGTTGCCGTTTCTCCCGTCGCCTCGGGCACGACGCAGTACTACGAGCGCCTCGGCGTCCGGCGCTCCGACCTCTGGCGCAAGCACGTCGCGAGCCGCATCGGAGTCTGCATTGACAGGATCGACCGTTCGAACGACGAGCCGACGCTCCTCCTCCGAAAGCACCTTCTCGAATGCGCCCCCCGTCACGGTGTCGTCGAGCTGAACCGTCAACCGACGCTGCTCGTCGAGCCCACGAACGTACGCCGCCACCTGCACGAGCCCGAAAACGACCGCGGGGTAGAGAAACGCCGGCAGAGCGACGGAGTAGAGAAGGATGTGCCGGTCCCGCAGGAGATTCCGGATCTCCTTCGCGAAGACCGCGCTCGTTTCGCGCAAGGCCATGCTATCTCTTCGGCCAGGGGCCGATGAGCGGTGAACCCGGAAGGTCCCGCATCGAGAACGAGTCGCCAAAGAATCGAGACTATTGCGAGGATTCTCGGAGGTCGATGAGCCGCCCCTCCGCGAACGTCAGCGTCGTTCGCTTGCCGCGAGGGTGATACGGCCCGGCCTCCCGAAGGTAGCTCCAGACCTGCCCCGCGCCCTGAGGTTCCGAGTAATCCGGTGGCCCCCACGCAGCCTCGACGTGCTCTGGCTTCACGCGGAGCGAGAACTGCCCGCGGAGGATCATCGCTCGCAGTCTCGGTTGCAGACGCGGATTCGCATCGACGTACGACTGCCGTCGCAGCGCATCCTCGGGCTCGATCTCGAGCCGGAGCACCTGACGCTTGAGGACAGGATCCATCCGCGGCTGCGACTCGACGAACGCCTCGCGGAACTTCTTCTCTTCCGCGCTCGGCGGCTCGATCGTCAGCACGTCGCCATCGCCACCGCAACCCGCGAGAAGAAGCCCGACGAGCACGACAACTACACACCGAACCATGCCGAGTCTCCGCCTGAAAGCTGTGCTGGTTGGGGTGAATCGCTTGCAGAGCGAGCGAGAGAGGCCTTCCCGAAAGGCCCCTACGGAATTACGGCGCGCTGAAGATGACGCCCGCGTTGTGACCGCCGAATCCGAAGCTGTTGCTCAGGACGTTCTGCACCTTACGGTCGCGCGCCTCGTGCGGGATGTAGTCGAGATCGCACTCGGCGTCGGGCTCGTCGAGGTTCAGGGTCGGCGGGACGACCGAGTCGCGGATCGACTGGATCGCGACGATCGCCTCGACTGCACCGGCGGCGCCGATGAGGTGCCCCGTCATGCTCTTCGTCGAGCTGACGCACGTCTTCCAGGCGTGGTCGCCCAGCGCCTTCTTGATCGCTAGCGTCTCCATCGGATCGTTCGAGATCGTCGACGTGCCGTGAGCGTTGATGTAGTCGATGTCCTCGGGCTCGAGCTCGGCCATGCGCATCGCGTGCTGCATCGCACGCGTCGCCTGGGACGCGGTCGGATCGGGCGCGGTCTTGTGGTACGAGTCGCAGGTCTGACCGTAACCGCCGATGATCGCGTAGATCATCGCACCGCGAGCTTTCGCGTGCTCGAGCTCCTCGAGAACGATGATGCCGGCGCCCTCGCCCATGACGAAGCCGCTGCGAGCGCGGTCGAAGGGGCGCGAGACGGTCGTCGGCTCACCGTCGTTGCGAGAGAGCGCCTTGAGGTTGCCGAACGTCGCGATCGAGATCTGGGTCACCGTCGACTCGGCGCCCCCCGTGATCACGGCGTCGACCGTTCCGTCCTTGATGGCGCGACACGCGAACGAGATCGCGTCGTTGCCCGACGAGCAAGCCGTCGAGACGGCGCAGACGGGACCTTTGATCCCGTAGACCATCGCGACCTCGTTCCCGGCGACGTCCGGGACGGCCGAGGGGACGAGGGTCGGCGAGACGCGACTCGGGCCACGACGCACGAGGTTGTCGGCCTGCAGCTCGATCGCGCGCAGCCCTCCGATTCCGGTGCCGATGATCGCGCCGATACGCTCCGGGTCGACCGAGCCCTCGACGAGGCCCTCGTCGGTCCCGAGGCCGGAATCCCGCATCGCTTGCGCCGAGGCCGCGATCGCGTACTGGGCGAAGGGATCGAGCCGACGAGCATTCTTGGCGTCGACGCCATGCTCGGCCGGGACGAAGTCCTTCACCTCGGCGGCGATGTGAACGGCGAACTCCTCCGAGTCGAACTTGGTGATCTCGGTGACCCCTGATCGTCCCTCGCGCAGACTGTTCCAGAGCGCCTCCACGGTATTCCCGCAGGGGGTGATACAGCCCATGCCTGTGACGGCCACGCGACGCATGCGTTCCTCCGGATGAAACCCTCAGGAACCGGTATTTCCGGTCGCCCCTCGGATTCTGGCAAGCCCAGATTGTAGAGGGGGAGGGCCGAATTGCAATGTTCGCGGAACTTCAGGCGT
>CAYZGY010000804.1:0-329 GCA_964478085.1 uncultured Planctomycetia bacterium | reverse complement strand
GCCAGGCCTTCGGGTTTTGTACGGGGGCTGTCGTAGCCCTGACCCAGGCCGATGTACTCTCTTCTTACGCTGGATCCAGACCGAAAGGGAATCTAACGGCTCCCATACGCTCCGGATCGTCTTCCTGTTTTCGTGATCGACCGGGAAGATGGTCGGGCTTGAGTGTTTTTCGGAACTTCTCCGTGGAAGACCCAGTCCCTTATGAAAAAACACCTTACAACAACAGACAGTGCGCTCAGGCCTCATGGGTCGAGTCAGCTGCACGAAATCATCACGGCAGATAAACCTCGACTGCGTCGAGTGAGCGGCCAGGCAAGATCTCAAGGATC
>CAYZGY010000803.1:0-4067 GCA_964478085.1 uncultured Planctomycetia bacterium | reverse complement strand
CGGGAGGGGCTTCCAGTGCGAACGAGGTCGTGTACGAACGCGGAGCGCCGACTTCGACCTCCCCGAGTACTCGAAGAGCTCCGATCCGATGCGAACGACTCCGCGAGCGGGAAACTTGCTCGCGTCCTTCACCTGAATCGAGGCGATCGTTCCCGTCGCCGGAATGCGCGAGACGAGCTCGGTCGAGATGTTGTCCTGGCCGACCTGTACGCCGTCGATGTAGAGCTGGGCACCACCGCCGTAGACACCGTCCCAGACGATCAAGATGTGGTACCACGTGTCGAGCTCGAGCGGTCGCTGCGCCTCGATCTCGTAGAACGAGCCGCCCTGGTCACTCTTGCTCAGGAACGGATCGGGGAGGGAGCTGTCGTAAATGCGGAAGAGGACGCGCCCTCGGCCATCGTCGTAGAGGAGCGCCATCCGATTTCGCCGCGGATCCTTGCCGCCGCTCTCGACGATCTTGTAGTAGCCCTCGTTCGAGCGCGCCGCGGGGTACGTCTTCATGCGGAACCAGAACTCGAAGCCGCCCGGACGCGTCGTCAGGTCGGCTTGACCGAGCCCCTGCATCCCACCGGCACCGCCGGGTGCACCCGCGCCACCCGCCGGGTTATTGCCTCCACCGCTGACCGAGACCTCGTACGGCTCGCCACGATCGAGCTCGATCCCCTCGGACGTGTCCTAGAATCGCTCGACCTCCTCGAAGGTGTACTTCACGAGGCTGTTGCGAGGCGTCTCGGAGGGAAAGAGCCGCAGCGAGCTCAGATCGGCACCCGGGAAGACGCGTAGCTCGCGATGGAGGAGCAGCGGCCGCGTCTGCATCAGGTGCGAAAGACGTCCGGGAAAGCGCAGGCGGTACTGGTGATTGTTCTCGGGGAATCGAGGCGTGTTCTCGGGATCCTCGAGGTAGATGCCGTCCGAGAAGTCGACCTGGCTGATCAGCCCTCCTTGACGAATTCCCGCAGGACACGAGTCGACGATCTCACGGAAGCGAGCCTGCGCGATCTCCTTGCCCGCCGGCGAGCGCAGAATGGCACGCGACTCGATCGTGTAGACGTCCGCCGTGGCGTACGAGAAGCCTGTCGTCGCATTGCGTAGAAAGTAGTTCGACGGCTGCACCGCGTTGACGAAGAGCGACTTGACGTCCTCGCTATCGATGACATTCGAGCTCGCCGCGCCGACGAGCAAGTCGTAGAAGTCTTCGTGCCCTCGAAGCGGGCGAGCATCGACGACACGCGCGGCGAGGCGATCGGCCTCGTACGGCGTCACGACGGCCTTGCGGTCGCGCCCCTGCACACCGGTGAACACGGCGCCAAGGACCTTGCGCGTCGCGGAGTTCACGTTGATCGGATGGCGCTCCATCGCCTCGACGGTCGCCGTGTACGCGCGGTAGGAGGCACGGAGAGGATAGCGCAGCTCGATCTGGCCCGTATCAGCGCCGCCCGACGCGCGAACGACGTTGTACTCGGATCGATCTCGAGCGTCATGGCGCCGGATGCGAACGATCGTTCCGGGGTTGAAGTCCGATGCGCGCGGAACGGCGAGCGAGGACTTCGATGCGGCGGCGGAGGCGTCGCCGATGAGCGCCTGCGGCTCGCTCCAGCGTGCGTCGCGCACCGAGTGAACCGTGAACGCGTCGCGGTGGTACTCGAGATCCTCGGGGAGGATCGTCTCGATGCCCGCGACTTGATAGACGCGCCCCATGTGCTCGAGAACACGACGCGCGTACTTCGGATCGATATTGATCTTCTTGCGCGACTTCGCTTCCTCGTCGAGAGAGTCCTCGATCTCGTTCTCGACCTTCTTCACCTCTTTGCGCTTCGCGCCGCGCAGCCGAGCCGCGAGCTCGAGCACAACGTACGGCCCGCGACGCGACTCGAGCCGCTTGAGGAGCTTCGAGTCGAAGCGGAGCTTGCGTAGTGCGCTCGTCGCACGTTGATAGTCGCGGATCTGACGGACGTCCATCCGATCGACCTCGCCGTCGAGCATCGAGGCATCGAGCCCCATGTCGCGAAGCTTGCTTCCGCGCACCTTGGCGGCGTCGAGGACGCTCTTGCTCAGCCCCCCGCCTCGGAAGCGATTGAGGAACAGCGACGCGATCTGCCAGTGGGCGATCTCTCGCATCCCCTCGACGGAGCGAAACTCGCCGAGCGCCTTGGGATGGAAGCCGCCGAGCTTCGGTGACCAGTAGCGATGGAAGCCGACCTTCCAGCCCTTGAGGTCGTAGACGAAGCTTCCCGCGGGATGACCCTCCGTCGGTGTGATCGAGAAGAAGGCGCCGCGGAAGAGCCCACCGAGCTGATCGGCGCCCTTCGTGTGATAAGTCACGACCTCGGGAAGTCCGGTCTTCGGATGGACGATGACGACGGCGCCGTCGAGCGTGTCCTTGTCGCCGTCGCCACGGAACTGCGTTCCATCCTCGAGGTAGAGAATGTCGTCCGATCGATCCAGCTTCTTCGCCAGGCGACTGACGCCGAAGATGTTCGCAATAAGATTCGGTGGAGCCGTGTCGAGGTGGATCTTGCCCTGCTCGTCGAAGACCTCGACCGACGCCGTGATGCCTTTCGGATCTCGAAAGGAGACGACGCCATCCTCCGCCGCGTTCGGGTCGGGCGGCGCGTCACCGGGGAGACTCACGCTCGTCGGGAAGGAGATGTTCCTCTCGTCGTCACCGTCGAACGAAGCCTTGGAGGGCCCCTTGGCCGAAGACTCGAGCACGCGCTCGTCGTCCCGCTTCGAGCGCCCGCCCTTCGAACCACGACCGATCAAGCTGCGTCGCTGCGTATTCCCCGAGCGCCTTCCGGTCGACTTCCGGCTGCCCGGTTTGTTCCGACCTCCGAGGAGGCTCGTGCGACGCGTGCCGCCATCTTCACGCTCCTCCTCGAGCTCGTCCTTCTCGTCCTCCCACTCGACGGACACGTGCGAGTTCTCGAGCTGTGCGAGCGCATGATTGCGGTAGCTCTCCGCCGCAAGTCGCGCCTCGACCTCTCCCGAGAAGTTCTTGCTCGATCTGTCGTGAAGGACCATCGACACGACGAACGGCGTGCCGATGATCGCGAGGGCGCTGAGAACCAGCACCACCATCACGAGCGCGACTCCGATCTCGTCCCGCCGGCCGCGCAACACTCTTCGCGCAGACCTCTTTCCCGTACCCAACCACACGCTCATTGCAGTACTCCGAGTCTATCGATCTCGATGACGACCTTTTTGACGTCGCGATACCTGCTGTTCTCGAGCTTCCAGAGAATCTCGGCCTCGGTCTCCTCGGGCCAATAGTCTTCCGACATGCTTCCGAGCCAATCGTCGAAAGTCAGCGAAAAGTCCGGAAGGCCGCTCGAGCGATCTTTTCTACGCCCACTCTTCGAGGTCTTCTTCACGTCCTCGGGACCGTCGATGCGCTGATACTGATCATCATCGAGCTCGACGAGGACGATGCGGACCTTCCCGTCGTGCTGCGAGGCATCGAGGTGGCCGCGCCGATCGAAGTGAACGTGCCGTTTCCAGCCGAGGATGCGGAGCTCCGGTCCGTGCTGGTAGACGAGCTTCTCCGCACGACCGCGGATGCGCACCTCGTCGATCGCTCCGGGAAAGGGAGCGTCGCCCGACGAAATCGTCACGGGTGCCTCGCTTCGGGGAATCTCCTCGGGAACCTCGACACGACGACCTCCACCGAGGGGCCACGCGCCCCGCTCGACGCCATCCGCAGAGAGAGTCACCTTGCGACCGTCGTATCGCATCGTGACGAAGACCCAGCGGCCGGGCGCCACGATGTCGTCTTCCGTGATGATCTCGTAGTCGCCGACGACGCCGATGAGCGCGCCGTACTCGGTGAGCTCGAACGCGAAAGCGTCCGCACGCTCGATGATCACGAACGAGCGCCCGTGATCCGACGCCGACTTGCCCGCTCCGAGCAGCTTGGGCCCCTTCTTCCTCTTCGACCGACTCGATCTTTTCGCGGTAGGCTCGCGGACCGCCGGCACCATCTCGTGACGGATCCACGCCTCCACGACGATGCAGGCCCGCAGATCGAACTTCGGCGAGTTTCCGCAGTCGGCATATCCGCCCGTCCC
>CAYZGY010000802.1:0-4069 GCA_964478085.1 uncultured Planctomycetia bacterium | reverse complement strand
AGACGCCTCGCCCGCAAGGAAGCCCGCGAAGCGACCGCGGCACTCAAGAGCAGCAACACCCACCCTGAAGCGCACCGTAGCCTCGCTCGAGCGCGACGTGCGACTTCTCAAGGCCGCCGAGAAGCGCCTGCGTGAAGGGACGACGAAGTCGAAGACGGCGAGCGATGAGACCGATCAGATCCGCTTCACGGCGAAGGGGATTCGATCCCTGAGGAACCGCCTCGGCATCTCGCAGTCCGAACTCGCGCAACTCGTCGTTGTCAGCAGCCAGGCCGTTTACGTCTGGGAGAACAAGGAAGGGCGGCTGAAGCTGCGAGCCGAGTCTGCTGCGGCGCTGGCGGAGCTGCGCACGATCGGTGTGCGCGAGGCTCGGCGGCGGTTGGAGGAGGCGGAGTAGGGGGACCGAGTTTGTGCCCAGACGGACCGAATACGCCCGTCGGGCCGCGTTTTGTCTTGGCGCCGCTGGGTGAAGGCCACGTAGGCTGTCGGCTCAGATGGCGCCACGAATCCACGTCGTTCGAGAATCGTGGACGAGATGCGATGGAACCGCCTATGAGCTCTCGCGACGCTGATCTTCTCGACGCATGCAAGCACCACTCTCTCCGCGAGGCGGACGCTCACCTCGCGACGATTCCGGAGCCGTACGTCCCCTTCGTCCCACCGGACTGGAACGGTACGCTCGTTCTCGCCGAGGCGCAGAATCACGGACGGAAAAGCGAGAACTACCTCGCATGACTTCACAACCTCGAATCGGAAGAGCGCATTCGCCGACTCTACCTCTGGACCAACGGTGTCGGCATCCAGCCGTGGGATGACGTTACGCTCAAGATCGCGGTCGCCGCAGCTCTCGACGCGAACCCCGACGAGACCGGGGTGTCGAACGCCGTGCTCTGGTCGGCGGTAGCGACGAACGGAACCAATGCGAGCCCTCCTCCCGAGAACGTTTCACGATCGACGGGTCTCTGGCGCGACTTGCTCGAGATCCTTCGACCCAAGACGATCGTCGCAGCCGGAAGGAAGGCCTGCGACATCATCGCCGCCATCGACTCCGACGTGACACATGCCAGCAGACTCGTTCCCTTGCGGCTTCCAGCACCAACGAACCTGAGTCGCCTACGCGGGCTCTTCGACCACGAGGATCTGCTCCACCGCTACCCAGAAGTGCAGCAAGTCGTTACGGCTCACCCCGAATGGCTCGCGAGCGGATACCGGGAGAACAAGATCCTGTTCGCATGCCACGCTGTCAGCGTTGCTTCGTTGACGAGGTCGTAACGCGCCTGTGATCGTCGTGATCGCACCCTGTTGTGATCTTCGTCCGTTTCGAGTGAGGTCCCCCTTCTTTCTCGTCTCCTCGCGGTGTGCGACCATCGAGACCCTGATGAGGACGCGACTCTGCAAACCACGCGCGGTAAGAAACGAGAAGCGCCCGGAGCTTCTCGCGCCGCCACGGAATCGGTATCCGTCGAAGCCACTCGTCTTTGAGCGAGCGGATGAATCTTTCGACAATCGCGGTCGCGCGGAGACTTCCGCTCGAAGCGTAGCGCGGTCGGACGCCACGTCGCGTGCACCACTTCCTGTAGTCGCCGCAGTCGAACTGCGTGCCCTTGTCGGAGATCAAAAACTTCGGCGACTCCCCCACCGCAGCGACGACGCGACCGAGGAACATGCGGATCTCGAGCGACGTCGGCTCCTTCGCGAACACGGCGAAGTCGAGCACGCGCCGCGAGAACGGCCAGAGCGGTGGCAGCGCGAACGGCAACCACGGTACCCAGAAGCCACCGGCCAGCGGAACGAGCGTCAGATCGACTTGCCAGCATTCGTGCGGGCGATCGGCTTTGACCGGACTTCCCGCCGCGGTCGTTTCGGTCTCGGTCGGTGCGTCGGCGTCAGCGCCATCCTCTTCCGGCACGTCAGGCTTGTCGCTCTCCTTGAGCATCCGCCCGACCGTGCTGACCGCGAGTTCGAGACCGGCTCGCGCCAGCGTCTGCGCGATCCGCTTCTTGCCCATCGTCGGGCAGAGCGTCTTGAGACGACGGACGATCTCCCGCACGAAGTCCGGAAAGCGGTTCGCGGGCTCGGTCACCTCGAGCAGCGCGCCCTCTCCGCCCTCGTCGAGACGTCTCGTCCACCCGACAATCGTCGCCGGACCGAGCAGGAATCTCTTCGCCGTCTCACGCTTCGACCAGCCTCGTGCGGCGCGGAGCGCGAGAATGACGAGACGCTCGATCGGCCGGAAGTGCGGTCGCCGTCGAGACGGGACGCGGCTCATGCGGAGATCCTTGAGCCTGATCTCCTCGCGGAGGAGGGTGTTCTCCTCGTGAGCGGCGTCGAGTTCGGCCCGGAGTAGCTCGGCGCTCGAGCCCGTCTTCGCCACGCAACCGCGCGCGGCGGTGATCGCGGTGCGGGCCAGGGCGCCGACGTGAAGGATCGCGAGCTGGACGTGCTTCGACCAGCCCTTCGGGAGCGAGATCTTCGGTTCGGTGGTCATGTGCTACTCAGAGCGAACGCGACCGTCGCCGCCCTCACGTGCTACGACTCGGCGGCCGTTGCGGGCCGCCAAGGTCCCCCTGCCGGCCACTCGTGGTCGAACGACTCGTCTCGGGCGAGGGCGAGTAGACATGGCATCAGGAAGTCGTGGATGCTCGCGACCACGTTCTCGAGGTTGAGCGATCCGGACTCGAGCCGTGACCGGCTCAAGAAAGCACGCCACTGTGCCTGCTTGCCCGGGTCGAGAGAGAAGGCGTCACTGAGAGCGGTCGGTACAGTGGTCGAAATGGCCGTCTGACGTCGAGCGAATGTGCTTCCGATCGCCCGGACAAGCTCGGGGCCCTGAAAGTCGAACGTCGCCTGCAAGAATCGCAAGTCGAAGAAATCCTTCATGCGGCTGTTCCCGAGCCCGAGCGCCACCATCGCGTGGAAGCTTCTCCGCGACGACGGTCTCCCGCCTGTAGGCGCGCAGCCTGGGCCGCGGTTGATCGAGGAGAGCAGGAAACTCGATCAGTTCCGGCGGCGGAACGACCGCGTCGCCGAATCCGACATCGATCTGGAGACTCACCCGGGCAGACCCGAGCCGAGCTTCGAGACGGACACGAACCCCTTCGTACTCGTCGTCGTGTCGAATGCGGTCGGCTCGAACGGTGTCCGGGAGGAATCGGAGCCCGTCATCTTCTACGTCGACTCGGCACACCGAGCGGAAGAGATCCTCGAGACGCGACCTCTCTGGAGCACCTCGACCGAGGAGGTCGACGTCGCGTGTAGGTCGATGCGGGGAGTCGGTCCACAGGTGAAAAAGAACGTCCCCCTTGAGGACGAAGTCCCCCGCGTGCTCCGACTGGCTCAGACGGTAGAGCCAACGCTCGATTCCGTGGCGGGTGAGGAGGAGATTGAAGTCCTCGCCCCTCCGGCGCGCCAGGTTGAGTAGCCGCTGCTTCACCGAGGCGGCCGTGTTCTTCAGCTCCCTCACACGAGCGCCTCCAGATATGGACGCAGCCTCGTGTAGATCCGCACCGATCGCGCCGCGTCGACAAGCGCATCGACAGTCCAAATCTCGCGCGACGAGCCTGGCGGGCGACGTGAATGCGCGAGGAAGTCCCGAAGAGCCTCGATAGCGACGTCGACCCCGATCTTGTTTCGGTAGCGAAAACAGTCGGCGACCGTCCGTGCGGGCGACGTGACAGGAACGCGGACCTTCTCGATCTCGTGGACGTCGATACCATCGCGAAGGGCGCGCTCAGAGAACCGCACGATGCGCAGCGGCGGGTAGTCCACCTTGGGCTTGCGCGCCTTGCCGCCAATCGCAAGCCAGACCTCGAATGGATTCTGCGTGGTCAGCTCGGGGAACCGCAGCGCCTATAGCAGGCTGACGACTCCGTGAGGCACTCGTCGACTCGCTTCGGCGAGCGCGTGGAATTCGGAGACGTCGGCGCCCACGAGCGAGTAGAGGCCGCGCCCGACGCGCTCGAGCTGCCCGTCGCGGACGAGTCGGGTCAGGGTGACCCGCGGGATGTCCTCCTCGGCGAGATCGCCCGCCCGCAGAACTCCGCGTTGGTCCGCGAGATTCAGGACTTTT
>CAYZGY010000801.1:0-4069 GCA_964478085.1 uncultured Planctomycetia bacterium | reverse complement strand
AGACTCGCGAGGGCGGTTGGCGTTATCGTCCAGGTGCGCAAGACGAGGACATGTCGATCACCGTCTGCCAGGTCATGGCGCTTCGCGCTGCGCGCAACGCGGGAATCGAGGTGCCGAAGGAGACGATCGACCGTGCGGTCGACTACGTCAAGCGGAGCTTCGTCGATGGCGTGGGCGCGTTCACGTATCAGCTCGGCCTCGAGTTTCGTGGCGTCGCGAGCCGCTGGACTCCAGCGCTCACCGCTGCGGGCGTGACGACGCTCTACGGCGCGGGCGAGTACGACGCGTACCAGATCCAGGCCGGGCTCCGGTACATCTGGCGCGAGCGACCGAGCCGCTTCGAGGCGCGCAATCGATTCGATTACTACTACTTCCAGTACTACGCGGTGCAGGCCGCGTTCCAGAAGGGTGGCGATTTCTGGCGCCAGTGGTACGACTACATTCGACGGGACCTGCTCGTTCTTCAGGAGACTGACGGACGCTTCACGGACCTCGTCGGCTCGAACTACGCGACGGCGATGGCCGCGATCATCTTGCAGTTCCCGAACCAGTATCTGCCGATCACGGAAAACTGAGAAACCGTCTTGGCTTCCTCGATTTCATCAACTGACAACCTCCCGGCTGACGACAGGGCGAGCGTCCCGCGGCAGAGTATCGCCGTGCTCGATCGGCTCCGCCGTCTCATTCGGCGCGTCTCGATCTGGGACGGGCTCGTCTGGATCGGGGTGCTCCTCGTCGTTGCGGCGATCCTGTCGTTCTCGCTCGACTATTTCCTGCGCTTGCCGCGCGGCGTGCGGACGTTCTTCATGTTCGCTGGCGTCGCGGGGGCGATCGTCGTGGTCTTTCGTTCGCTCCTGACGCCGCTCTCGCGCCGCTTGAGCGACGAGCAGCTCGCAATGCTGATCGAGGAGACGCATCCTGGCATGCGGCAGACGTTGATCACGGCGATCCAGCTCGCGCGACCCGACAGCCGCGGCGGAAGGTACATCTCGAGCGAGCTGCTCGACTCGGTCGTGCGAGACGTCGAGTCGCAAGTCTCGACGATCGCGCCATCGAAGGTGCTCCACCTCGGGCGCATGCGTCGAAATCTCGTCTGGCTCGTCGGGTTGACCGTCGCGATCTCGGTCGTCGGACTCTTTCAGCCTCGACTCGTCAGCATTTGGTTTCAGCGAAACGTGCTCCTCGCCGCCGTCGCGTGGCCGAAGGCGACGGAGATCGAGCTCGACCCGTCGACTCCTCTGACGGTCGCGATGGGCGACGACTTGACGATCAGCGTTCGCGTCCTGCGCGGCTCGCCGCGGAGCGCCGACATCGAGTGGGCGCTCGATCAGGGCGGGCGACGCGTCAACTCGATGGATCTACGCGAGGATGCCTCTCGCGACGTTTACCTCGAGGAGATCGGTCCCGACCAAAAGAGTGTCTCGATCGTTCTCGAGAAGCACGGGCTTCTGTCCGACGCCGTCAAGGAAGTCGTGCGGAACGGAGCCGGTCGCATCGCTTACGGGCTTCCGCGCGGTCGCCACGACGGCCTCGAGACCGAGCTTCGTCAGGCGGGTGCGGTCATTCGCGTCCCGAGCTATGAGCACTTCGTCTACGAGTTTCGAAACGTCAGTCAGGCGTTTCGCTTCTGGGTGCAGTGTGACGACGACTCCCTCGGAGGCTACGACGGCATTCCGGTCGAGGTGCGACTGCGTCCACGCATCGACATGACCTCGATCGAGCTCGAGTACCAGCTTCCGAAGTATACGGGAGCGGGCGATCAGACGCTGACGCAGAAGCACGGGAACATCAAGGCGCCGGTCGGCACGCGCGTGAACTATCGCATGGCGACGAACATCGACGTCGAACGTGCGTTCTTCGTTCTGCGGACGACGGTCGACACCGACGAGAGCGCCGGCGCGAAAGAGACCTGGCCCGATCCGGGCGCCGTCGCGCTCGACCTCAGCGAAAAGCGTCGCTTCTCTGGCTCGTTCGTCGTCGAGTCGAGCGGCTACTACTACTTCCAGTTCGAGGACGACAGCCAGTTCCGTAGCGTCCAGCCCGAGCGCTTTCGCGTGCAGGCGATCGCCGACCGCGATCCGATCGTACGCATCACCGAGCCGAACCGGCCGACCGAGGAGATCTCGCCGACGGCCGAAGTGCCGATCGTCGTGAACGTTCAGGACGACTACGCCGTACGCAATGTCGCCCTCGAGATCAAGTACCAGCCTGCCGGAGCGACCGAGCAGGAGATCGTTCGTGGGAGCGAGCCTCTCCTCGAGACGCCGAGCGGAGATCCGAGGGACGCGAAGGCCGATCCCGAGATCGAGACTTTCGTGCTCGACGTCGCGAGCCTCGTGGGCGCCGACGGCCAGAAGCCCGCGCCCGGTGCCCGCATCGAGTTTCACGTCAATGCCGAGGACTTCGGCGAGGCCGAGGGCGCGAGCCCGATCACGAATCCGGATGGCTCGACGAGACCGCGGGGGAACATCGGCTTTTCCGAGTCTCGCGTCCTCCACGTCGTCGATCCCGAGTACCTCGAGGAAGAGTTCACGCGAGAGATGATGATCTTTCGCGACATGGCTGGGCGCCTCAAGAACAAGCAGGAGTCGGTGCGTAAGGATCTCCAGGAGACGCTCGACTCCGTCGAGAAGGAGCCGGCGTTCGATGCCGAGGACGCGCCACGATTCGCGCGCCATCGCCAGGACCAGTCGAAGGTCACCGAGGGCATCGACAACCTCGCGAAGCAGATGAACCAGCTGCTCGCGAAGATGGAGGCCAACAAGGTCGGTGAGCAGAAGTGGAAGGACTGGATTCGCGGACTCGAGGAAGAGCTCTCGAGTCTGGCCGAGCGTTCGTCGAAGGGCGTCGAGGGCGATCTCGACAGCTTGCGCAAGAAGCTTCAGGAGTCGAAGCGAGATCCTTCGGAGATCGCGCCGCTCCTCGAGAAGCAGCGGGACATCGAGCGTGAGCTCAGCTCGCTCGTCGTCCGCATGACCGAGTTTGGCGACCTGCGCGGATTGATTCAGCTGATGAGAGAAGTGAAGCGCCGCCAAGAGGGGATTCGAGAAGGCACCAAGCCGCTCGTCAGTCCTGGAACGCCCGACGGTCATCAGGGGGGCGAGAAGGATCAGGGGGGATGAGAAGGACGACGAGGCGGATGGCGCGGGTGAGTGAAGGGCACTTGTCCAAGAAACGAATTGGTGAAAGACGCACGATGACGACAGCGACGACAAGATCGAACGAGAGAGTCGGGCGAAGCACGAGAGTGAGTGTCCTCGGGGCGTTCGTGGTGGCGCTCGCCTTCGGCACGAGTGTCGCGATCGCACAGCCGGCCGCGAATTCGACGAAGGGGCGTGACCTCTCGCGGAAGCAGGAGGACGTGCGTGCGCTCGTCGCGAACATCGTCGCGAAGATGCGCTCCGTCGCCGATTCGCTCGAATCCTCGTCACCGGAGGACGCGAAGAAGCTGCGCGAGGCCGCACAGCTGATGTCGACACAGCGTCTCTCGGAGAACCTCTCCGAGATTCGCGACCTCCTCAAGAATCGCGCGTTTCTCGAGGCGCTCTCGAAGCAGAAACAGGCGATCGGCACGATCGACTCGATCCTCAAGGTTCTCGAGGAGAACCAATTCAAGGAGGTGCGCGGCGCCGACCAGAAGCTCAGCGATCTCCAGAAGCAGCTCCAGCTCGCGACGAAGCTACGCAAGGATCAAGAGAAGATCCTCGAGGACACGAAGCAGCTGCGCGGTGAGCAGGATGCCGTCAAGGGGCTCCAGTCGCTCAAAGATGCGCTCGAGAAGCTCATGGGCCTTCAGAAGAAGCTCTCGGAGAGCAAGAACGGCGAGAACCTCGATGCCGAAGGCGATCGACGCGACGCCGAGGCGCTCGACGAAGCGCTCCTTGACGCTAAGGCGCTCGAGGAGGCGCAGAACAGGGTCAACCAAGGGCTCGAGAAGCTCGCGAAGGAGTCGAAGGAAGACTCGAGTAAGTCAGAGACGGGCAAATCGGAAACGGGCAAATCGGAAACGGGGCAGGGGAACGACTCGAAGAAGAGCGGCGACGAGAGCCAGAAGATCCAGGGGTTGCGG
>CAYZGY010000800.1:1891-4070 GCA_964478085.1 uncultured Planctomycetia bacterium | reverse complement strand
ACCGCCGTCGCGGCGGCGGTCATCCTCGCTCTCGATGCGAACTCGCGAGAGCTTCACCAGCACTATCGGGATGTCCTCCTCGAGAAGCACTCCGACGATCCGACCGTCTGGCCCGTCGTCACGTTCCTCCGCGATCGCTACCACACACTCGACCTGTTGAAGGTCAAGCTCAGTCGTCCGGAGCGTCGTATTCGAGCGTTGTACGGCGATCTCGTGCCGCCGCGTGCGCATGCTATCAATCATGGTCTCGATCCGATGACCGAGCGATTGCCGGACCTCACGCTCCAGACTCCCGAGGGGGAGGCTCTGACGCTTCCGAAGGATACCGAGGGGAAGCTCACTCTGCTTCTATTCGTCGAGCCACCAGAAAACCCCGAGGCAGACTTTCCGATCGTTCTCGATCGAAAGAACAGGCCGACGAAGAACGACCCCCTGCGCAAGGTCATGAGTTTCGCCTTCGAGATGGCCGAGCGGCACATCCACGAAGACGTAGAGGTGATCGCTGCGTTTCTCTGCGACGATGGCGATCGAGCGAAAGCGCTCGCAGAGAAGAATGAATGGCCGTGTCGCGTGGCAGTCGTTCCCGGTGGCTTGAAGAATTCGATGGTTCGTCAGCTGGGGATCCTCTCTGCCGATCGTATACCGAACGTCTTTCTGCTGCGGCGAGACGGTACGATCGCCTGGCACACGTCGGGGTTTCCGTACCGATCCGATTTTGGCTACCCGTTCGCGGTCCGTCTCGCGATGAAGGTTCACATCGAGATCTGCGACTCGGAGCTCGCCTATGAGGCTCTGGCTGCGGGGGACTACAAGAAAGCCAAGAAGATCTTCTCCGGGCCCTTTCTTCCGGAGAAGGACGAGCGTTACGAGTGGCGCGGCCCTCGATTTCATGGGCGAGCGTTGGCCAACCTGGGTTTAGAGGATTGGCCTGCGGCGCTCGAAGATATCGACATCTCCATCGAGGCACACAGGAAGGGCTTTCGCCACGCGGAAGACAGTCCGTGTGAGAGCTTCTTGCGTCTCCGTCGCGTGCGCGCGACGATTCTCGAGAAGCTGAGCCGTGGAGAGGAAGCGAAAGTGGAGCGTGAGGCAGCCGCAGCAGAGCCTTCCGCTTATCCCACGACACTCTACGATTCGTTTCACCGAAGACTCGAAGAGCTGAACGGACACCAGAGCGATAGGTCTGGATCCTGATGTGCATTCACTCGTCGAAGACATTCTTTCTCTGGGCTCCTGCTCGCGATTTTAGCCCTGTCCTCCTCCGCGAAATGATGGCCCGACTATTCGATGAAACCCGTGCGGTAATTCCCGCCTCCCTTCGGCGAGCCCACTCGCCAGAAAGGAGTCGAGATGACTCTCGAGCTCGAAAACCTTCCCGAGCCCCGGCGATCTGAAACGTTGCCCAAGGAGCCACGGCCGGACGATCAGCCCCCGATCCCGGCTCGCTCCAGCGACGAAGAGTACGAAGAATCGTTCTCCGCTCCTCCGAGCAAATCGTCCTCTGGTTCGCCTTCCCCCCCCAGGACTCCGAGTGGCCTTGGGACGACGACGATCCCGTGCGCCGTCAGCCTGTCTTCGACGAGCCACCGACCGTTCCTCGGCTCGGCCCACCCCCGCGTCGCGGCAAGCGCCTGGTCAAGAAGCCCGATCCCGCTCGCGCCACGATCAAGCCACCGCAGCGTCTTCTGCTCCTCGACATCTGGAAACGCAGCGGCCTTCCGGCCATCGAGGTGAATCGAGCGAGCTCGTCGAGGTCGGCTCGACCGTTACCGCGTCGTCAATACATCTGTCGAGCTCGAAGGACCCGTCTCCTCTCCCTCGGCGGGGATTTCGGCCTCGAGCTCCCGCAAGAGGCGGCACGGCGTTCCCACGTAGACACCAGGCCGTTCGATGTCTGACACCACCGTCGAGTTCGCGCCGACGTACGCACGGTCGCAGACGCGGACCTTTTCGATAATCTTCGTGCCCAGACCCAGGAACACAGAGCTCCCGACGCTCACATCGCCTGCGATGTTCACGCCGGGACAGATGTTCGTATGATCTCCGATGCGACAGCCATGTGAGACGGAACAGTTGTAGTTGATCAACACGTTGTCGCCGATCTCAGCTCCGTGGGAGATGGCGCAGTTCGGGTACACGACGACACCGAGGCCCAGCGTAGAGCGGGGGGAGATCCAGG
>CAYZGY010000800.1:0-1863 GCA_964478085.1 uncultured Planctomycetia bacterium | reverse complement strand
TCAGTAAGGCGATCGAACAGAAGCTTGCGGTGGATCACGTTGCCGATCGAGCTGACGAATCGAGTGCCGGCAGGAATCGCCTCGACGCTGCAGAGAATGGAATCCCCCTTCTTGACTTCGTCGAAGAATCCCACAAACCGATAACGTGGCTCGCGCTCGTTCAGGCTCTCCACAACGTCCAAGATCTCGTAGCCGGGCTCTGCTGCGCCGATGATCAGCAGGTTCGTCATCGTTGGCCTTTCTCGTCGACAGTTGCGCTGAATGGGGGCTCAATCCCCGCCGGCCAGCAGGGAGAGCTACTCTCCGAGAGCCAAAGTGCGACTGGATGCCTTGGCGTGCTCAACACGACCGATGGTCCGAATGATTCATCGTCGTTTCGAGCAGGATCCTGAAGAGACGGAGTCTTTGTCGCTGACGGTCGAAGCAGCTGTCGCCTGGATCGATGTTCAGCGTCGGCCGGCGGTCGAGGGGGTGTATTCAGGCATCCGCCCTTGCGATACACTCACGCCTGGGAAGTAGCACGAACGGCGATGGATTCGGAGAAGGATCGAATGATGACGATGAGAAGAACGCTCGGCGATTTCGAGAACGGACGGACGCTGCTCTTGGCGCTCTGTGTCTCAATGATCGGTGTCCCTGTTCCGGGCGCCGACGTGCCCGCCGTCTTGCCGAGGCCCGACCAGACCCCGCCTTCGAACGGTAAGGTCCAGGTCTACATCCTCGCGGGACAATCCAACATGGTCGGCTTCGGCTATCTCAAGGGATCCCGCCCCGTCTATCCGAGCGTTTACCTCTCGGCCGATCCGAACATCAAGGTCGGTCGCATGCCGGTCGGACCCTCGGCGCTCTTGAGGCACGGAGTCTATCAGTCGGCCGACAGCGATGCGCCTGAAGGAGCGAAGGTCGCCATCTATCCCGGGTCTTACCAGGAGGGCAAGGACTACAGCACCCTGAAGCCGGTCAAGGAAACGACCGTCGCCCTCGGCACGGTGGCCACGCAGCTGCCGGCCATCGACGCGCCTCATACGCTGGTGGCGAAAGCGTTCATCGATGTCCCGATGAGCGGGGCGTTCGAGCTGCACCCCGGCTTCGAGAAGAGCACGCACGCCGTCGTTTCCCTCGAGGGCCGAGAGGTCTACCGCAAGGATCCCGGAAAGGACGCGATGGTGACGCCGGTCTCCCTGAAGCGAGGCCAGCGATACCCGATCGTCATCACCTACCGGCAAGGAGGATCGGCTGCCTTCTGGCTCGAGCAGATCGATCTTCCCGGCAAGGGCGATCTCACGACCCTGATACAAGACGGCAAGTACACTTGGTTCGCCGACGCCGAAGGCCAGTGGACCGTCCGCAACGACGTGACCTACTGGGAGACGCGTATCTCCAAGCAAGAAGGCGGCAGCGGCGGACCGCTCTCGACGACCTCGAACGGCCGGTACATCGGTCCCGAGGTTCCCTTCGGCTACGTGATGGGAACCTACCACGACGAGCCCGTTCTCTTGATCGAGTCATCGATGGGCAACCGAGCGCTGAGTTTCGATTTTCGTCCGCCCTCGAGTGGGAAGACCGAAGAAGAGAAGGCCAACAAGTTCTGTGGTTACGAGTACGACGCGATGGTCCGTGGCGTGCACGACACGCTCGAGAACATCGACAAGGTGGTGCCGAACTACCAGGGGCAGGGCTACGAGATCGCCGGCTTCGTCTGGTTCCAGGGACACAAGGACAAGAACGTTCCCAAAGCGGTCTACGAGAAGCACCTCGTGAATCTCATTCAGGATCTGCGCAAGGAGCTCGAGACTCCGAAGATGCCGGCGGTGGTGGCGACGGTCGGCTTTGGCGGCATGGACATGGACCCCGGGCACTTCA
>CAYZGY010000799.1:0-4074 GCA_964478085.1 uncultured Planctomycetia bacterium | reverse complement strand
ACGCGGCGACTCGCCGCGTGACTCGATCTTCGCGTCGACCCGGAGGAACCGGGTCGGCGCTACGCTCGAGTTGAGTTGGAAGAAGTGCAAAGACGGGGGAGAAGAACGGTCAATCGTCGAGCTTGATGATCTCCGACAGATCGATGTCCTCGTCGGAGTCGCTCTCGGGGTCGGCTTTCTTGTCGCCACGTACGAGCATCAGGATCGCAGCGTGCGGGACGAGCAGGTACTTGACGTCCTCGAACTCGATCTCGACCGAGGCGTTTCGAAGGAAGAGGGCCGTGTCGCCTACCTTGGCCTCCATCGGCACGTAGTGGGCCTTCTGGTCGCCCTCGTGGAGCTTCCAAGGCTCGTCGTTGAACTCGGTCGGTGACGGTACGGGCGTTCCCGGACCGACCTCGACGACGCGGCCGCTCTGGACCTGCATCTTGTCGACGGCCGACTGTGGCAGGAGCAGTCCGACGCTCGTGCGATCTTCACCGACCTCGGGAGTGACGAGAACTCGATCACCGACGACGAGTAGCTTCTTTCCGTTGACGTCCACGATGCTTTTTCGATCCGTTCGGCCGATTTTCGGGCCTTTGGTGTGGTGAAGGGGCATTCGAGCGATCGAGGTACGAATCGAGCCGCCCGGAAGGTCCATCTTGGTAACAGCCTCACCTCAGGACGTCAAGCAGCCGAGGGATTCACCTTCGGCACGCTACGCGGAATAATCGGAACATGACCAAGAAGCAGCGCACCCGACAAAGAGCCGTACTTCTCGGCGTCGTGCTCCTGACCATCGGAGCCGGCGGCGGGGTGCTCTACGTCATATGGCCCGAGCTGCAGGTCCGCCGAACGCTCGAAGAGCTGCGCGCCGAGCCGACCCTTCTCTTCGAGTACTACCAATCGGTCGAACCTCTCCATCGCGAGGCCGCCGATCGCTTCCTCGACGAACGACCAGCGAAAGAGCTCGTCTTCGACGAATACCTCGCAGAGTACGACCGCGCGGTGGCGAAGCTCAACCTCGTCGAAACCATGAACAACTGGGCGAAGAACAAGCACCTCGCGGGCTTCGTCGCCCTCCACGAGGGCGGCATGGAACACGCCGTCCGGCGGAACATCAGTGGCTCCGGCAATTTCGGTCAGCTGGGGCTGGGGCCGGAAGATCCCGAGCGACGGAAACTGCTCCTCGAGCTCATCGACCGCTGCGTCGGAGAGATCTTCACGCATCCGAAGCTTCGGACCTACGTCTTTCAACTCGTCCGAGTCGAAAGTGATCGCGTGGCGGAACCGCCTTGGCCGCAAGAGAAGATCGACCCGAAAGCGAAGCGCGCCGAGTACCGCTCACGCGGTCACGCGAATCACGTCTGCTTCTTTCGCATCGATCCGAACGGGATGATCCCGATCGATCACTGAGTGCTGACGACGCGGTGAAAGTGCAGCTCGACTTCGCCGTCCACGACGCGTCGAACGCCCTCGACGAGGCACGCGGGCTCATTGTCCGTCTGACCGATGCGGATGATCTCCTCCTTGGGAGTGCCCGGCGCGACCGTGAACGTCTCCTGGTGAATGATCTGATCACCCGCGTCGAGCTCCGGCACGATGAAGTGTGCCGTCGCGCCGTACGTGAGCATTCGGTGACCGAAGGCGTCGCTGTACGGATGCGCACCCGGAAACGCCGGGAGCAGGCCGTGATGAAGGTTGATGATGCGACCACCGGCAAAGTTCCAACACATCGATGCCGGCAGTATGCGCATGTAACGCGCGAGGACGATGTAGTCGATGTCGTGCTCGTCGACGATCTCGACGAACCGTTCGTTGTCGGGCCGCCCGCGTTCGTCCCCGATCATGTGCCAATCGACACCGAATTGCTCGGCGATGGATCGACAGCTGATTCGATTGCTGATCATCACTGCCGCTTCGGCGTTGAGCCGTCGATCGCGAATCGCGCGAAGGAGAGCGAGCGGAGTTTCGGTTCGATGCGTTGTGCAAATGGCGAGTCGCGCGGAACGATCATGCTCTCCGCGTGACCAAACGCGAATCGAGAGACCCTTCTCCTTGCCGATCGCGTCGAACGCTTCGCGAATCTTCGAGACCGACTCCGCCCCACCGGGCACCTCCGCGCGAATCTGCATCGCGAAGACGCGTTCGGCGTCGTGGTCGTACATCTGAATCTCGGAGATGTTGGCACCGATCGATGAGACGTGGTGGACGATCGGATCGGCGAGTCCGCGATTGTCGGGGCCGACGGCGGTGATGATGACGTTCATGAGTCTCTCCGCGTAATCTGCTCGAGAGCCGGCTTCGACGGGTCGATGACCGGGAGCTCCGCGGGAATGTCCATTTCGTATTTGTGAGCCGAAGCCGTATTGAACAGTACGACTCGATCGCTCGCGCCGATGAGACCCGACGCCACCAACGATTCTATCGCACCAGCGCACGCGCCGCCTTCCGGACAGATGCTGAGACCGCTCGCGCGGCAGGCCTGACCCTGCCACTCGGCGATTCGTCCATCCTCGACCGCGATCGCAAAGCCTCCGCTCTCGCGCACGGCGTCGAGGATCATGAAGTCCCCCACCGCCACAGGCACACGAATGCCGGCGGCCGCACTGAAAGCGTCCTCCCAGGGCTCGGCAAAGCGTTGTCCCGCGTCGAAGGCCCGAGCCATCGGCGCGCAACCGTCACTCTGGACGGCGATCATCTTCGGCATCGTGTCCGAGTCGAGCCAACCGAGCGAGCGCAGCTCCGCGAAGGCCTTCCACATGCCGATGAGGCCGGTTCCCCCGCCGGTCGGATAGACGATGACGTCTGGGAGCCGCCAGTCGAGCTGCTCGGCGATTTCGAGCCCCATCGTCTTCTTACCTTCGATGCGATAGGGCTCCTTGAGCGTCGACATGTCGAAGCACTCGTAATCTTCGACCATCTGCCGGACGACCGCACCGCAGTCGGTGATGAACCCATCGACGAGGAAGGTCTCGGCGCCGAGACGCACGGCCTCGACGACGTTTGGCGCGGGCGTATCCTTCGGCATGAAGACGTACGCTCGCGCACCCGCCGCGGCACAGTAAGCCGCCATCGCTCCTCCGGCGTTGCCGTTCGTCGGAACCGCGAAGCGCTCGCGCCCGAAGCCGCGTGCCATGTTGACCGCGAGCGCCATCCCGCGGTCTTTGAAGCTCCCCGTCGGCATTCGGGATTCGTCTTTGACGAGGATCTCTCCCACCCCGAGCTCTCTTGCGAGCTGAGGCACGGGGACGAGTGGCGTCACCACTTCGCCGAGTCGAGCCGGCTCTTCGTCGAGAGGAAACGGCAAGAGCTCGCGGTAACGCCAGAGCGTGAATTCGCGGCTTGCCAAATCATCGCGACGGACGTTTTCGCGCACCCAGTCGAGATCGTAGCGCACCCAGATCGGACGCCCTTCGTGAAGCGTCGACTCGACGTCCTTCGGAAGTCGAGCGCCGTCGATGGCGCCTTCGAGGTGGCTGACTTGGGGTGTCCTTCGGCTCATGGCTCTACTGCTGAACTCATTCGTTCGAGAGATCGCTTTTCGAAAACGGCGCGGCGAATGCGGTTCATCGTCGAGGGATGCGAGTAGAAGCACCACTCGACAAAAGGGTGTGGCTCGACGTCCGAGCGGTTCGCGATCGCCATCTTTCGCATCGCGGAAATCAGCAGATCAGGGTCACCCGTCAAGCGCAGTTCCTCGTCGTCCGCCTGACGCTCCATGGCACGCGATATCGCGCTCTGTGCCGGGGTCGACACGAGGTTTGCGCAGCTCATCGCGAGGAGAACGATCGGCATGCCGACGAGGCTCGCCTTCGACTCGATCCCCCCGATCCTGCGCCCGACGACGAAGACGAGCACGCGGTCGAGAAAGAAGAGAAGAGCGAACGTCCCGCCGATCGCCCAGCCGACGCCTCGCGCCGTATGCCCGTGACGCCAATGTCCGATCTCGTGCGCCAAGATCGACGCGACCTCGTCGTCGGTGTGGCCTTCGAGGAGAGTGTCGTAGAGAACGATCCGCCGAGAACCGCCGATCCCGGCGAAGTACGCATTCGTATGTGAGGACCGGCGACTGGCGTCCATGACGTAGAT
>CAYZGY010000798.1:0-4075 GCA_964478085.1 uncultured Planctomycetia bacterium | reverse complement strand
GCCGCAGCGCCGCAGCGACGGCGTCGGTCGCGCTCAGGTCACCGCTTCGGATGAGGTCACGGGTCTCGGTGACGGTCGTGGGGTTCGACACGGTCTCGGGGTTCCTTGTGGTTCTTCGCGAGGAGAATGAGGCGAATCCGGATCAGGCGAGTGAGCCGCCTTCGGCCTCTTCGGCACCACCGACGATGCGCGGCACGAGAAAGAAGGGAGGTTCGCTGGCAGGAGCCGCTTGCCGCGCGGCCTCGTTGCTCAAGCTCTCGGCGACCTCGTCCTCACGGTGGACATTCGAGGCTTCGAGCGAAAACAAGGAGGGATCGACGCTCGACAAGTCGAGTTCCTCGAGTGACTCGACGTATCCGAGCACTTTCTCGAAGTGATTCTTGAGCTCGGCCGACTCCTCCGCGGAGAGCTTCAGGCGGGCTAGGACGGCGATGCGCGAGACGAGGGAATCGGTGACTTCGATACTCATGGAGAAGCCCGGCGGCGAGTTTGGCCGTGTTTCGGCGGTGGTCGAGAGGAAGCACGCGGGAGCGCGCGAAACGAGCAAAACGCCTCATTTTAGACGCGCGCGCGCGGACTTCAAGGTTATCGACCGTTGAGCGCCCCACCTTCAGTCCGTCTCGCCGCGGCGGGATCTCGAACTCGTCAGGGACAACCGTCGTAGAGATCGCAACCGAGCGTGTCGGGCTTCGCGTCGGGATCTGGGCCACACGGAGCCTCGCCGGGCGGACCCGGGTCGGGCGGCGGAGGCCCCCCCACGAAAAGAAAGTTGAGTATGAAGACTCCGTCCGAGAGATCGAGGAGACCCGAATCGTTGCTGTCGGCCGCGTCCATGCACTCTGGGGTCGGTCCTCCCGAGAAGAGGAAGTTGAAGATGAACACCCCGTCGGTCAGATCGAACCCCCCGTTCCCGTCCGAATCGCCGCGATAGAACACCGGCTCGGGATCTTCCCCCTCGCCCATGAGGTCGACCTCGACGTCCGGCTCGTCAGGATCGTTGGTCGAGATCACGAGTGTCCCGACATCCGCCCCAGCATCGATCGGCTCGTAGCGAACTTCGACGACCAGTTCGCCGCCGACGGGAACCTCCGCTCCGTCCGCCCCGGGGACGACCGCGAACTCCGAGCTTGTCGCCTCCGTCGTCTGGACGCCGAGTATCACGAGAGGAGCATCGCCGTCGTTTCCGACCATGACCGTCCGCGTGGACGACTCCCCGATCTCGACGAGGCCAAAATCGAGCGACGCCGGCGAGACCGTGATGTCCGGAACGGGGACGACGATCGAGAGCTCACCGTCCGTCGGGTCGTCCCCCGATACGGGCTCGGGATCCACGCCGAGTGCTCCCTCGTTGATACTGAACTTGGCGAGGTCGAGCGCGGTCGTCCCCTCCGCGGCATCTGGCGAGACGAGGAAATCGATCTCGACGAATGTGCCGCTCTCGACGCTCCTCGTCAGAAGGAAGAACGTGCCGAGAATGATCCGTCCCTCCTCGTCGTCGACGCGCGAAAGAAACTGATTCGGGCTGTCCTCCGCGTCGGCTATGACCGGGCCCGGGCGAACATCGACGACAGAGAGCACTTCGACATCGAACCCCAATTCGAGGTCGACCGCGTCGACTCCGTTCGCCTCAGTGATCTCCAGAGGCACCGTGACGCTCAGCCCAGGCTCAGAGCTGAGATCGGCTCCCACTCCGACGGTCACGACCTGCGCACGGACGTCCTCTGCGAACAGGATCATCAAGACCCAGGCGCCGAGGAACCATCGAACTCGAAGAGCGTCTCGTTGACATGGAGTGAGCTCCAGGGACTTAGAAATCGTTACCGAGGTTTTCGAAATAGCTCGTAGGCGCGGAGTAGCCGAAATAGGTCGTCGCGGAGCCGGACGGCGACTCCTCGGTCTCGTACGACTCGTCAGACGTGCTCGACGACGACAGCGACCCGCTCGAGACTCCGAACCACGAGCCGTACGAGACGAACAGCGTCGGCGGGATCACCGTGCGCACCGTGACCTCCGCCGTATCGAATCCGCCCCGGCCATCGCTGACGGTATAGCTGAACGAATCGGTCAGAGCCATGCCGGGATAGTACGACTGATAGTAGAGGTCCCCGCCCGATCCCATCGAGACACTGCCATAGACGGGCGCTGTGTACGAAACGATGCGGAGGGTGTCTCCGTCCTCATCGCTGTCGTTCGCAAGCACGTCCAGCTCCAAGTAGTCGTAGGTCGACCCGCTGAAGGTATCGGCGATGGCGATCGGCGGACGATTGAGCGGCTCGAGGATCGTCACCGCGCCGTCGCTCGGGTCCCGTCCGGGAACGGGCTCGATCAGCGGCAGAACCGCCCCTTCGTCGATATCGACGGACCGCAAGTCGATCGTCGCGTCACCCGGCTCGGCGCTTGCCCGAACTCGGAACGAAAGATCGACGATGGAACCCGCGTCGGCGTCGATCTCGGACAGCGCCGAGACTCCGATCGCGACGGTGTCCGCACCGGTCTCTCGATATCCGAAGCCCGCGGTCGGAGACATCAGTCCGCCCGCTTCGACGTCGACCAGCTCGAGCCGAGCAGCATCGTACGCGACCTCCAGGTCGACCGCCGAAAGACCCTCGGCGCCCGCGATCTCGACCGATACCGTGACGAGCTCGCCCGCACGCGCGGTTACGTCGGAAGACACGAAGATCACAGGACGATTCGAGGAGAAGAGCAACGCGGCACGCTCGTTCGGGATGTCCGGAATCTGAGGCACGTCGAATCCGAGGCTCTTGCGAAGAATCAGCACCGCATCTTGTGACGAGATGTCCGCATTCCCGGTCACGTCGACGACGATCGACGGCGCGAGCAAGGGATACGCGGCCAAGCCGAGATCGAGCTCCACCGCCAGTCGAGCGGTCCGCTGCGCGTCGAGCGAGCTGAGCGCCTCGTTGCCGGTCGCGTCACCGGGATACGCGATCGCGAGGACGGCGTCGTTATCGATCGCCGATTGCGCGCCGTCGTCGATCACGATCGACGCGAGATCGAGCCGCTCGACGCTGCCGTAGGAGGCTTCGTCCGGCACACGAGCCTCGATCGAGGCGATCTCTGCGAATCCGGCGGGAAGGGCTTGTTCGGCACTCACGGTGACGTTCCATTCGCCTCCCGCACCGAGCTCGAAGCTCACCGAGCTACCGGCTGGCAGGTCTGCGCCCGGCCGTATGTCCAGCACCTCGAAGAGCAGCGGGTCGACACCTTCGATCGAGAATCGGATCTCGGAAACTCCGTCGGCGTCACTGATCGTAACCGGCAGGATCATCTCCTGTCCCGGTCCACGCGCGATGTCTGCCAGCCCGACGGCCACCTCCGTGAGTGCAGAAATCGAAAGCTCCCGCGAGTAGTCGCCGCCAGGCAGGCGGTCATCGTCGCCGTCGAACTCTCTGCCGTCAGCTCCTCGGATCGCCTCGTAGATCTCGACCCGAATCGATCCCGCACCGAGGAACGACGCCCTGGGCAGCAGACCGAGCGAAGTGCCATCGTCGCTCGGAAGTAGCGAAACTTCGATGGGATCGCCGTTCTCATCGAACACACGCAGCTCGATCGGGCCTTTCTCGAGAGCTTCCGCATGAAGGTTTAGCGAGTCGACTCCGACTGGAACGTTGAACGACACATCGATCTCGAATGGCGTCACTTCGACGGACGTAACCCGCAAGAGACGATGCTCGACCGTGATCTCGATGGTCTCCGCGTCTTCGAGCGCCGGATCCCCGCCATCTCCGACCACGACCGTCGCGCTGTACGTACCCGGCAGTTGATCCGCCGCTGGAGTCCAAGTGAACACTCCCGTCACCGGATCGATGGAAGATCCGACCGGTGCGCCCTCGAGGCGGAACGTCAACTCGTTCGCAGGAAGGTCAGAATCCGCAGCCTCGGCTTGGAACGTGAGCAGCGATAGTTGCTCGACGACCTGATCACCGATCGGGGCCAGGACGGGAGCCGTGTTGACCTCGTCGACCGTAATCGTGATGGTCTCCGAATCGCGGAGCGCTCCTTCGCCGACGGCGGGGGGGCGGGGTCCGCAGGCCCGCCACCAGGCGCGCCACCT
>CAYZGY010000797.1:0-4076 GCA_964478085.1 uncultured Planctomycetia bacterium | reverse complement strand
CAAACCCATGACTCGAGGAGCCGGATGCGTCCATCGCGCACGTCCGGATCTGTGGCGGCCCGGGGCGAGCAATCGGCCCGGACTACCCGACTCGGGCTCGGGCTCCGATCCCGAGCTCCTTCGTCACGCGCGCCGCGACCAGAAGCTGGGCAGGAACAGTATGAGGAGGCTGTAGATCTCGAGTCGTCCGAGCAGCATGCAAAACGACAGCGCGATCTTTCCGAAGGGGTGGACGAAGGCGAAGTTCTCGACGGGACCGACGCGTCCGAGGCCCGGTCCGATCGAGTTGAGAGCGCTGAGCGAGGCCGTCGTCGCGGTCGTCAGGTCGATGCCGTGAGGCGAGGCGGCGGCCTCGGGGAATCTGGCGTGCTGCTCGTACGGGACGGGGTCGTGGGGGAGCGCGCAAAGAAGCACGGTCGTGAAGAGGAATGCCATCATGTACATCGTGAAGAATCCGAGGACTCCCCAGAGCACCTCGTCATCGATCGCCTTGCCGTCGACGGTCACCGGTCGGACCAGCTTCGGGTGGAGAAGGCGCCGGCATTCGCGTGCGGCATGCTTGAAGACCACGACGACGCGGATGACCTTGAGTCCTCCCGCCGTCGAGCCAGCGCAGCCTCCGATCGTCATCAGGGTGACGATCAGAATCTTCGAGAAGGTCGGCCAAAGATCGAAATCGGCCGTGCCGAACCCCGTCGTTGTCGAGATGGCGACGACCTGAAAGATGCTCTCCCGGAAGCACTTTCCGAGGTCGTTCTCGTGAGTGAGAACGAGGTCGATCGTGATCAGCGCCGTGACGGCGAGGACGAGCAAGACGTAGAGGCGCAGCTCTGACGAGCGAAACGCGGCGCCGAACTCTCCGCGGAGGAGAACACGATACTGCAGCGCGAAGTTGATTCCCGCGAGGAACATGAAGATCGTGATCACCGCCTCGAACCAGACCGCGTTCGCGTGGAAGTGCTCCACGTTCGAAGGGTCGGAGTAGGAGCCGATGCTCGCGTTGAGTGGTGAAAATCCCCCGGTCGCCGTCGTCGCGAACGCGTGGTTGACGGCTTCGAAGACGTTCATGTCGAGAGCCAGGAGGATGACGATCTCGAGGGCGGTGAACGAGGCGTAGAGCCACCAGAGCTTCTTTGCCGTCTGCGCGATGCGCGGCGCGAGCTTCTCGACGCCGAGGCCGGTCGACTCGGCCGAGAAGAGCTGCATGCCGCCGACCGCGAGCTCTGGCAGGATGGCGACCGACAGGACGATGATCCCCATGCCGCCGAGCCAGTGGCTGAACGATCGCCAGAAGAGGATGCTGTGGGGTTGCCCCTCGATGTCCGTCAGAACGGTCGCGCCGGTCGTCGTGAATCCCGATGCCGACTCGAAGATCGCCGAGGCGATATCGTCGATCGACGACGCGAGCAGGAACGGCAACGCGCCGTAGACGATGACGAGAATCCACGTGAACGCGACGACGAGGAAGCCCTCCCGCCGTCGCAGGCCCCCGGTGCGGTCCGCTTCGCGTTTCTTCGCGGCGTTGTTCATCCAGGCCCCGCCACCGAAGAGCGCGAGGCTCGGCAGGAGCCAGCTCCAGAGCGCGCGTTGGCCGATCTGCGACCAGTCGTCGTACGCGAGCCCCACGATCATCGGGACGAGAAAGACGCCGCCGAGGAGCAGATGGAATCGTCCGAAGTAGCGAAGAAGAAACTCCGCTCTCATGCGAAGAGTTCCTCGACGTCCTGAATCACGTTCGAAAGAACGCTGACGATTACGTGATCTCCGGGGAGGATCTGATCACTTCCGCGAGGGATGATCACCTGTTCGGCGGGCTTCTCCCGCAAGATGCCGCCGAGCAGCGCGCCCGTGGGCAGCTCGAGCTCGGAAAGCGGAATGTTGCAGACCTTCTTGTTGCCGTCTTCCGAGATGAAGAACTCGAGGATCTCGACCTGGTTGTCACCGAGCATCATGGCGCGCGCGATGCGTCCGCGGCGGACCTGCTCGAGGATCGCCTGCGCAAGCGCTCGCTGTGGGCTGATCAAGCTATCGACGCCCATTTGGTACGCGATGGGCGCGAACTTGAAATTGTCGACACGGGTGACGACCTGTCGCGCCCCGATGTACTTCGCGTACATGGCGATGAGGAGCGCCTTCTCCTCTTCCTTCATCAGGACCGCGACGGCATCGTGTCCTTCCTGGACCTGCTCTCGCACAATGTCGATATCGGTCGCGTCCTGCTCGAGGACGATCGATCGCTCGAGGCGCTGCCCGATCCAGCGGGCGCGGTCGGGATCCGACTCGAGCACGGTCGGCGTGCGTCCGAGCTCCTCGAGGTAGCGACTCGCGTGATAGCCGATATTCCCGCCACCGATGATGAGCGGGTTGTGTACCTGCTGTTTCGGAAAGCCGAAGAAGCGTAGGTAGTCGTCGATGCGCTCGGGTACGGTCAGCGTGAAGACCTGATCGTGCTCGCGCAGCGTCGTGTCTCCGCGAGGGATGATGAACTCCTGCTCGCGCTGGATCGCGATGAGGTTACCGGGCCGTGGCACTGTCAGTTCGCTGAGCGCCTGATCGATTCCCGTGAAGTGACCCTTCACCGCGGTCTCGATGAGGACGAGCTTGCCCGCGGCGAGCGACTCGTGCGAGGAGAGCCCGGGGTGCGAAAACATGCGCCCGATCTGCTCCGCGACGGCGTGCTCGGCACCGATGATCATATCGATATCGAGATCGTGCGACGTCAGGCTGTAGTAGTCGCCGAGGTATCGCCGATCGCGAACGCGCGCGATCGTCTGCGGGTTGCCGAGCTTGCGCGCGGCCATGCAGCTGAACATGTTGATTTCGTCGAGGTTGGCGACGGAGATGAACAGATCCGCGTTCTTGATGCCCGCGGCGTTCAGCGCGTGCGTGCTTGCGCCGTTTCCGTGCACGACGAGCGCGTCGAGCGACTTCTCGACACGGGCGACGACTCGTTCGGATTGCTCGACGAGCGCGACGTCGTGTCCTTCCTTGATGAGAATTCCGGCGAGGTACGTTCCGACCTCACCCGCTCCTACGATGACTACGTACACGGTGGAATTCGTTCCTTCGGGCCTCGGACCCTGGTGGCGTTCACCTTACAGTCGCCTTCGGGGAGTGCAAGGGGCACGTGGACGCAGAATTACGCACCCCTGATCCCTGCCGCACGGTAGGATGGCTGCTCGGGTGATTCGCGTTCGAAAGCCCTCGGAATACAACTTTTTTCGACATGCGTAGATCGACGATGGCCGTCAGCGGTCTCCTCGCCCTCAACGTCGCGACGCTGCTCCTCGTCGTGACGCGCGAACCCGAACCCGCATCGACGGTGGATGACGGACGGGAACAACGCGCCGCCCTCGAACGCCGGATCGAGGAGCTCTCGAGTACGGTCACCGAGCTGCAGCGGGACAACGCCACCCTCCGAACTGCAGTTTCGGATCTCGAGAAAAAAGCCCAGGAGACACGTATGTCATCGGCATCGAGTACGAGTTCTCCGAAGCAGATTCCGGAAACCCTCGAAGAGAAGCTCCAGCGCGTCCCGGGCCCCGAGGAGATTCTCCCGAACTCGGAACCTCGTCGTGTCGAAATCTCAGTACCTCCCGGGGGAGGGGGATCTTGATCATCCGTCGCTGGGTGATCTCCGTCGCTGGGTGATCTCCGTCGCTGGGTGATCTCCGTCGCTGGGTGATCATCCGTCGCTGGTTGATCATCCGTCGCTGGGTGATCATCCGTCGCTGGTTGATCATCCGTCGCTGGTTGATCATCCGTCGCTGGGCGAACGTCTCCTTTTCAAGCGATCTTCAGCTTGCGAGGGGGGCTGCCGATATTCTCGGCATGACGACGACTGAATCTCCTCCTCCCGCCGTGATCGACGCGGTCGGCGAGTCGACTCTCGAGCTCTTCGCCGAGAGTCCCGCGTATAACGATCTCCTCTGGCGCACGTTGACGGCGCTTTCGAGCGTCGAGGGCCGCGTGCTCGAGGTCGGCTGCGGCATCGGGACGATCACGTCGTGCATCCTCGAGGAGTCCCGCGTCACGGGCGTACACGGCATCGACCTCGACCCGGCCTACGTCGAGAG
>CAYZGY010000796.1:0-4085 GCA_964478085.1 uncultured Planctomycetia bacterium | reverse complement strand
GAGAATGACTCGCAGCTCGCGGGCTCGCGGTGGGCACTCGACATCGAGTAGCTCCTCGACAGCGAGAGCGTAGCCGACGTTGTTGTTGATCGCCGACATGTAGTTCATGCGGTCGGTCACGGTGACCCACTGCTGATACCCCATGTGCTCGGCGAGCTTCTCGAAGCCCGTGTGGAGGTAGCCGATCTCGGTGTCCGCCGCGATGATGCGCTCGCCGCGCACCTTGAGGACGACGCGCAGCGTTCCGTGCGTCGCCGGGTGCTGCGGCCCGAGATTGAGCACCATCGTCTTGCCGCCGAACTCGTCCTCGTCGTCCTCTTCGGTGACGAAGAAGCGCGGCTCGGGATGCGTCCCGACGTAGTTCGGATCCTGCGCCTTGCCGCGCTCGAGGAGCCCGCCGCCGAGGAATTCGGGATCGTTTCCGGAGAGAGGTTCGCTCACGAGGCCTCTCCCGTCGAGGTGGTCGTTCCATCCTCGATCTCACCGCCGCGCTGGTGACGATACTGCGGGAAGGCGTCGCGCTCTCCCTGGCCGCGCAGTGGGTAGTCCTTGCGCAGCGGGAAGCCCGGAAAGTCCTCGGGCATCAGGAGCCGGCGCATGTCGGGGTTCCCTTCGTACTCGACGCCGTACATGTCGTGCGCCTCGCGTTCGCCCCAGAGAGCCGACTTCCAGAGCCCGATCGCGCTCGGGCAGCGTGGATCGTTTTCGGGAACACGTGCCTTGACCGTGAAGCGGTGATTGTGCTCGAGCGAGTAGAGCTGGTAGCCGGACGCGACGGGCGCGCCGATCTCGGGAATCTCGAGGTAGAGGTGGTCGACGACCGTGACGTCCATCAAGAAGTCGAAGCGCAGCTCCGGGTCGTTCTTGAGGAAGTCGAGGATCGGGAGAACGTGGTCGCGGTCGACAGCGACGTACGGGTGACCGTTCTTGCCCGGGGGAGTGACGACGGTGACCTTGTCGGCGTACCTGGTCGCGAGGCGGTCGATGATCTCGGTCGGGGAGAGCGGCTCAGACATCTTGCTTCGCCTCTTCTTCTCCCGGCACGGGCACATCCGTCACCGCTGCCGTGACGATCTCCGCATCCTCCTCGTCGACGATCGCCTGCACCTTCATCAACGCGTCGATCAGCGACTCGGGGCGCGGCGGGCAGCCGGGGATGTAACAGTCGACCGGAATGAATTGATCGACGCCCTGCACGAGCGTGTACGTGTCGAACACGCCACCCGACGAAGCGCAAGCGCCCATCGATATCACCCACTTCGGCTCCGGCATCTGCTCGTAGATCTTGAGCAGCACGGGCATCATCTTGATCGAGATGCGTCCCGACACGATCATCAGGTCGGCCTGACGCGGCGAGAAGCGGATGACCTCCGCGCCGAATCGCGACATGTCGAATCGACCCGAGAGCGTCGCCATCATCTCGATCGCGCAGCACGCCGTCCCGAAGGGCATCGGCCAGAGCGCGTTCTTGCGCGCCCACTTCACGACGGACTTGACCGAGGTCGTGATGACGCTGTCACCGAAGAGCTTCTCGATTCCCATCTCGCGCTATTCCCAATCGAGCGCCCCGCGCTTCCACGCGTAGACGAGGCCGAGGACGAGGATCCCGATGAAGACGAGCATCTCGGCGATGACGAAGAATCCGAGGCTCGCCATCATCTCGCGAAACGTGACAGCCCACGGGATCAGGAAGACCGTCTCGATGTCGAAGAGGACGAACAGGATCGCGACGAGGTAGAAGCGCACCGAGAACTTCTCGCGCGCGTTTCCGAAGAGGGGCATGCCGCACTCGTACGGATCTCCCTTTCCGGCGACCTGGCGCTTCGGGCCGAGGAGGACGGAGAGGCCGAGCATCGCGGCGCCCGTCGCCACGACGATCAGCAGGTAGATCAGGACCGGGAGGTACGGCCGCAAGTAGCTCTCGGCGAGAATCAGGTCGCCCAGGGAGAGCGGACCGAAGAGAAGGAGGGTCTCGGTCATCGCGTTCTCGAAAGAAGCTACCGGTTCGGTAGCTGTCAGCAAAACATACGGTGGAGGAGGCAGCTGCGCCCGGTCTCGGCCGAGCGAGAGGATACGGGGAAACTCAGAAGCCCTTCAAGCTTTTTGTGATTCTTTTCACAAAGCCCTTAAGCGCCTGAGCGATAGGGGCTTGTGGGATTCGTAGAGTGCCGAGTTGACAGTCTCGAAGGCCGCGCTAAACTGACGACTGTTGTTCACGTCTTGTATAACCTTTGAATAGTTTGCAGCGCGCCCGAGCTTCGATCACGCCATGGACTCGCCCAAAACGACCAAGATCGTGCGTACGTACACCGCCGACGAGCGGGAGCTGCGCATGCTCGAGATCCTCGCGGGCTACCACGGCTTCTCGAAGAGCGCGACGATCCGCAATCTGATCAAGAAAGAGTTTTGGCGCGTCTTTCCCGCGGGCACCGAGGACGTGCTCCCGGAACCCGGCGCGCGCATCCGAGGCGGTGAGCCCCGATCCACGGAAGCCAGGCCGGCTGACGATCTCGGGGACTCGTCGCAAGGTTAAGGCTGAGAGGCAGCTATGACGACGGAACTGACAGGAGCCGCCGGCGGTGACACCGCTCTCTCCGATTTCTCCGCACCCGCGCCGTGGGGCGTCGAGGCCGCCGAGGTCGCCACGACGCGCGATCTGCAGGACGAAGTCCGGGAGCTCGCGCGAGCGAAGAACGCCGTCCTCCTCGCGCACAACTACCAGCTCCCCGCGATCCAGGAAGTCGCGCATCACCTCGGCGACTCGCTCGGGCTCGCGATGAACGCGAAGAACACCGACGCGGAGCGCATCGTGTTCTGCGGCGTCCACTTCATGGCCGAGTCCGCGAAGATCGTCAACCCGGACCGGAAGGTGCTGCTGCCCAACTTGGCGGCCGGCTGCTCGCTCGCCGATTCGATCAGCCCCGAGTCCCTCGAAGACTGGAAGGCGCGTTACCCCGACCACACCGTCGTCACGTACATCAACTCGACGGCGGAGGTGAAGGCTCTCTCCGACATCGTCTGCACCTCGGGGAACGCGATCTCGGTCGTGCGCAGCCTCGAGAACGACAAGATCCTCTTCACGCCGGATCGAAACCTCGGCCGCTGGGTCGCTAAACACGTGCCAGAGAAGGACATCGTGATCTACGACGGCTGCTGCCCGACGCACGAGGTCCTGCGCGACGTCAGCATCGACAAGAGCCGCCAGGCCCACCCGGAAGCCATCGTGATCGCGCACCCCGAGTGCCGCGAGGACGTTCTCGCGCTCGCCGACGAGGTCTGCTCGACCGCGGGCATGTTCGCGGCGGTCGAGCGTCACCCGGAGGCGAAGTCTTTCATCGTCGCGACGGAGTGGTCTCTCGTCTACCGGCTCCAGACGCAGTATCCGGACCGCGAGTTCGTTATGGCGGACGGCTGCATCGGCTGCCGGCTCCACTGTCCGTACATGAAGATGATCGACCTTCCGGCGGTGAAGCGCTCGCTCGAGAACGACACCTTCGAGATCGAGGTCGACCCCGAGGTCGCCGAGGGTGCGCGGCGCTCGCTCGAGCGGATGTTGGCGGTCCCGCGGGATTCGTGAGCGGGGGAGAAGAGCGCCGAGGGCCTGGTCGGGAGGTTTTGCGTTGCCGGATGCCGAGAGGCCGTCACGTCGCGCCGACACGGCGCGAGGCCCCCGCGGGCCCCCCCCCCCCGGGCCCCCGGGGCGGGGGCCCGGGGGGGGGGGGGGGGGGGGGGGGGGCGCTTGATTCGCTATCGAGCCTCGTCGACAATCTCTCTCGGTCTCGGTGACAGCGCTTTCGAGCGCAGACTGAAGCAACGCAAAGAGAGAGCGGAGACGAACATGGCTCACTTTCCTCGGACGTCTACTCGACGTCGATTCCTGCGCAAGACGGCCGGAGGCGCCGCGGTTTTCGCGATCGCGAGCCCGGATCTCCTCGGTGGTCCCCGTCGAACGGCCCCGAACGACAAGCTCAACGTCGCGTGTATCGGTATCGGTGGTCGCGGTCGCGCGAGCGTCAACGCGTGTGCGGGCGAGAACATCGTCGGTCTCGCCGACGTCGACGATCGCCGCGCAGCAGGTACGTACA
>CAYZGY010000795.1:0-4087 GCA_964478085.1 uncultured Planctomycetia bacterium | reverse complement strand
GGCGTACGGCCCCGAGAAGGGCATCGACCTCACGGCGACCTACGACGGCAAGGTCCGTCCCGTCTCCTGGCGCGAGCTCCCGGCCGATCCGCGCGCCGGCCGCGTCAACCTCGATCGATTGCTCGTCCCGAACGACGAGTCGCTCGCGTACGCGGTCACATTCGTTCACAGTGACCGCCGCCAGGTTCTCGCTCTCCGCGTCGCGTCCGACGAAGGATTTCGCGCCTGGGTCGACGGCACCCTCGTCGTGTCAGAAGATCGGTCGCGCCTGCAGAGCTTCGATCAGACCGTCACCGATGTTACGCTCTCCGAGGGCTGGAACGTCCTCCTCGTCAAGGTGACCGAGGAAAAAGGCCAGTGGCAGTTCGCGGTGCGACTGACGAACCTCGACGGCAGCCCCGCGACCGGACTCCGTGAAGGAGAGCCCGACGAGGCGACGATCGAGCGCGCCAAAAACCTCTCCGCGGGCGACACCATCCTCAGCACCGACGCGAAGATCGCGCGAGGCCCGATCGACACGCTTCGCGCACGAATTGCCGCGAAGCCCGAGGACGCCCGCGCCCACTACCTGCTCGGCACTCTCCTGAGGCAGATCCGCGCTCACGACAAGGCCGATCATCCCGACTCCGACGCGATCCGCCGCGCGCTCGAGATCGACGACAAGCCCGCGGCGTACCACTACGAGCTCGCCCAGAGCTTCACGCGTCAGACCTCGATCGCCGCGCAACGCGACGACAACGCATGGCGACACTCGCTCGAGGCGGCCGAGGCTCGTGGCGCGCTCCGAGCGTCGTACGAGCTCGCGTCGTACTACGAGTCGACGTTCGAAAATCACTCGCGGGCCATCGCGATCCTCGACAGCTTGCTCGAGAAGAACCCCGGGCACGTCTCCGCGCTCTTTCTCAAGGGCCGCATCGAGAACGACAAGAAAATCCCCGGCGCCTGGCGACGCGCCGTGCGCGCTGCCGCCAAGGCCGCTCCGAAATCTTACGGCGTCCAGGACGCGCTCATCGACCTGCGGATCGAGGACGAAGCTCTCGACCAGCGCGAGCGCGCTGCGCTACTTCAGAAGCAGTTCGAGCGACAGCAACTACACGTCGCAACGCGCTGGGAGACCGCCGACGCGCTCCTCCGCGCAGGAGCTCGCTCCGAGGCGAAGGATCTGATCGCCGCGTACCGCGATCACAACCCGTACTCGACGCGAGTCGAGGAGCGGCTCGCCGACCTAGCCCTCGGTGAAGACGACGTCCTCGGAGCGATCCGTCAGCTCGACGCAGCCCTCCGCAAGCGCCCCGAGGATCACGGCCTGCTCGATCGTCTCGCGCGAGCGCACTGGCAACTCGGCAGCGGCGAGCGCGCGATCGCGCTCTGGGAGCGCTCGCTCGAGCTCCAGCCGAATCAGCCGGAGCTTCGCGAGCGAGTCGAGTTCCTGCAGAAGACCGAGTCGCGGTTCGAGGACGAGTTCCGAGTCGACGGCGAGAAGATCGCCCGCGCCGCGCAGAAGGAGACGTACGAGAACACGGACGGCGACTCGGCGCGTGTCCTTCTCGAGCTCGCCGCCGTCGAGGTCAATCGAGACGGCACGGCTCGCGAGTACTCGCAGCAAGTCATCCAGGTTCTCAACGAGGCAGGCATCCGGTACTTCGCGTCGTCCCGCACTCCCTTTGCCGACGGCGACCAGATCGTCGAGTTCCGCTCGGCGAAGGTCTACCGGACCGACGGCACCTCGGAAGAGTCTCGTCTGCGACGACACGGTCGCGGCGGAGGCGGCACGAAATGGCGCTACGCGATCCAGAGTCTTCCTGCTCTCAACGTGGGAGACGTCGTCGAGGTCTCGTTCGTCAAGGAGGACGTGCGCCAGAGCTTCTTCGGCGACTACTTCGGGCGGCGCGAGATCCTTCGAGGCCCCCTACCGATCCGCGAGCGCACGTTCGTCCTGCGCGTGCCGTCCGAGCGAAAGTTCTACTTTCACCAGCGTCACATCGACGCGAAGCCCGCGACGGAAAGCGACGAAGAGAAGGGCACGACGACCTACACGTGGAAGCTCGAGAACCTCGCGCGGCTCAAGCAAGAGCCGGCGATGCCGTGGAGCAAAGAGATCCTGCCCCTCGTCGAGGTCTCGACCTTCGAGGACTGGACCGCGTTCAACTCGTGGTACTGGAACTTGATCAAGCGACAGTTCGAGTCGAGTCACGAGATCGACAAGAAGGTCGCCGAGCTCGTCTCGGTCAAGGACACCGAGATGGAGAAGATCCGTGCGATCTACAACTTCGTCGTCACCGACATCCGCTACAACGCGTGGGAGTTCGGCGTTCACGGGTTCAAGCCCTACCTCGCGTCGAAGGTCTTCGCGCGACGATTCGGCGACTGCAAGGACAAGGCCACGTTGATGACCGTGATGCTCGACAAGGTCGGCGTCACGTCCCACCCGGTCCTGATCTACGCCGACCAGCGGCGCGGCGCCGAGGACCTCAGCCTGCCGATGGTCAACCACTTCAATCACTGCATCTCGTACATCCCGGCGAAGGGAGATCGTCCCGAGCTCTACCTCGACGGCACGGCGAGCTTCCACAGCACCGAGGAGCTCCCGTCGATGGATCGAGGCGCCGAAGTCTTGATCGTTCGAGAGCGAGGACCCCTCGTGCAGCAGATTCCGTGGAACACGTCCGCCGACCTCGCGGTCGACGAGATTTGGAAGGTCGACCTTCGCCCCGACCGCTCGGCACGCGTCCATGTCGACATCCGCGTGCGCGGCGACTTCGCCGTCTACGTGCGAAGCAACTTCGAGATCGAGGCGCAGCGCGTCGAGACGCTCAAGAAGACCCTCGGCACGCGTTTCGCCGGCGCCGAGGTCGTCTCGCAGTCGTTCAGCGACCTCTCGAACCTCGACCAGCCCGTCACGATGAGCTTCGCGTTCGACGTCCCCGACTTCGCGACGATGTCGCCCGAGGGCTGGACGCTCGGCGTGCCCGACGACTTCTTCGGATCGACGCGCGGTGTCGGCATCTTGAGCACGCTCGTCGATCGCGAGACGGACCTCGTTCTCGGAAATCCGCGACGCTCATCGATTCGCGTCGAGTACCAGCTCCCGGAAGGCGTCAGCGTCAAGTCGACGCCTGCTGCCGTCGACGAGACGACGAACTACGGTCGACTGCTGCTCTCGGTGCGTGAAGCGCCGAGTGGCTCCGTTCAGCTCGAGAAGGTTTTCGAGCTCCATCGTGCGCGCGTGCCGCAGAGCGAGTACACACGATTCCGCGAGCTCGCCGCAAAGGTCGACCTCATCGCAAAAGAGAAGATCGTTCTGGAGAACTGAGACGCATGCTTCCTACGCCTCGATACCGATGCTGCTTCCTCGCGCTCGCGGTCGCGCTCGTCGCGAGCGCCGTCGTGACGCGTGAAGCTGGCGCCGAAGACAAGCTCGCCGCCGTCGCGTTCCACCATCCGGCAGAGCGTGTCGGAGATTACGACCGCGTCGCGCTCGATTGCCTCGCTGCGATTCCCGCGCACCTCGAAGATACGAGATGCGAGCTGCTCGCCTCCCGCGCTCACTTTCTCCAGGGCCTCGTGAAGAAGCCCTCGGCGCTCCTCTCACCCGTCGAGGGCCTTCTTGCGAACCCCGCGGTGAAGGGCTCGATGCGGACCTCGCTCCTCTCGATGCTCGAGAAAGAGCTCCAGCGTCGTGGCCGCTTCGAAGACGCGCGCAAGGTCGCGGCGAAGCAAGGAACCGTCCGTCACTTCCTCGTCATCGGCCCCTTCGGAAAGGACCGCGTCGCGCCTCTCGGAATCCCGTTTCCGCCCGAGTCGGAGCTCGACGTCGACGAGACCTATCGCGATGGGTGGCAAACGCTCGAGTGGCGCAACGTTCCGATCGACTCCCACCGGCTGCTGCTCTCGGAGTACGTCTCGCCTTCGCGAGGCGTCAGCTACGCGCTCGCACAAGTCGAGGTGAAGAGCGCGACCGACGTGCTGGTCGAGATCGTGACGGGCAACGAGATCCGGGCGTGGCACAACCACCGGCTCATCGTCGACGATACGGTCCGCGAGGATCATGTCGACCAGTTCCGTCGCGTGCCTGTTCGGCTCGAGG
>CAYZGY010000794.1:0-4100 GCA_964478085.1 uncultured Planctomycetia bacterium | reverse complement strand
TTCTTGTCGCGCCCCATCGCCGACCAGACCGTGCGCGCGGCCAGGCCCGGAACGCTCGTCGGCAGGCCGTACGCTTCGCAGACGCGGGCGATACGCTCCGCCGTGCCCTCCGGCGTGATCCCGAGCTCCTCGCCGAACTCTGCTGCGAAGACCATCCCGACCGACACGGCCTCGCCGTGGAGGAGACCGCCGTAGCCCTGCGCAGCCTCGATTCCGTGGGCGAGCGTGTGTCCGAAATTGAGGATCATCCGCAGGCCGGACTCCTTTTCGTCCTCCTCGACCACCGCGGCCTTGATCTTGACGCACGCATCGACGACGCGGGTCAGGAGCTTCGAATCACCGGAAAGGAGCGCATCACGTTCGCGCTCGATGAGCCGAAACAGCTTCGCGTCACGAATCGCGGCCGTCTTGATGATCTCGGCCCAACCCGCGGAAACCTCGCGCTTCGGCAACGTCTCCAGAACCTCGAGATCCATCAGGACGGCCTGCGGCTGATGGAACGCGCCGACGAGGTTCTTGCCCTCGGGGAGGTTGATACCCGTCTTACCACCGACCGACGCGTCGACCATCGCGAGAAGCGAGGTCGGCACGCGCACTAACGGCACACCACGCAAGAGACTCGCGGCCGCATACCCCGTGATATCGGTAATCACTCCACCGCCGAGCGCGACGAGACAAGCACGTCGATCGCAACCCGCACGGATCGCCGAGCGCAGAATCTCGCCGAGGTGATCGAGACTCTTCGTACTCTCTCCGGGAGGAAGGATCGTCTTCGAGATCGGCAGGCCCGTCTCTCGAAGCAGAGCTTCGACTCGCTTTCCATGGCGACGATGGACGGACCGGTCCGAGACGAGGTGAAGCGACGATGGCTTCGCCGCTCCGGAAAAGCCACGCCCCTTGAATGCGGCGGGCAACTTTTCCAGCGCGCCGCTTCCTACGGTGACGACGTATTCGCCGCCCGGAGTTCGAACTCGAGTCTTGCGCAAGGCGCTCATGGCGTTTCGAATTTCGCAGCTTGCTTGTCAGGGGCCGGGAGCGGCTTCAGTCTTCGACGACTCCGCCGCCGCTGTTCGGCGCTTTCGGCTTGCCCGCCTCACCTGACGAAGCACCGGCGCCTGCGAAGTTCTTTCGACCTGCCTTGCGCCTTTCGTCGTAGTTCGACTCGGAGACTCGCGAGACGAAGAAGATCGTCAACCCGGCGATGCTCAGGAGGCCGACCGCGATCGCGAAGTACATTCCGAAAGTCGAGCTTCCGGACGTCGCCATCTCCATCTTCTCGTACCGCGCGCCGACCAGGACCGGAATGCTGCGCTCGTTCGCCTTTCCGTTGTGACTGATTTCGCCGCGATAAAGGCGGCAAAAGTATCCCCGCAGGAGCACACCGTCAAGGTGCTGAATGTCCTTGCGCTGATCGTCGAGCGTGTAGACGAGGTAGTGATTGAAGACTCGCTGCCCGTCGACGACGTACGCGCGGTAGGCGCGATCGGTTCCCGCGAGCACTTCGTTCGGAAGCGCGCGCAGCTTGACCGGTTGCTCGCCCCTCGTGGCTCGCACGACGCTCGCCTGCACCTCGACGAGCTTGCCGCGGTACTTGTCCGGATTCTTGTAGAGCTCGTCCCAAACGCGATGCCCCTTCATCGTGCTGAGAACGGGCTCTTCGTCCGCCGTCTCGGCGCCGTCGCGGCGCTGCCAGGCGACTTGGTGGGCGAGGTAGCCGACCGCCGATTCGAGAATGACCCCCTTTTCCTCGACATCGGGCGTGCGGTCTCGCGAGGCGGCGCTCGTCATGACAAAGGCGTCTTCGTTCCACGGCTCGAGCGGCACTTTCGCAGGACCTTCGATCGGACCTTCGATCGGACCTTCGATCGGACCTTCATCCTTGAACGGATCGTCCTTGTCGAAGTCGGCGAGCATGGCGTCGTCTTCTTTTACCATCCAAGGGCCGGGATTGTCGAACGGACCGCCACCGAAGATATCCTCGGCGGGCCCACCCCAAGTGCTATCAACGACGTGATCCGCGCGCTTCTTCCAAAGGAAGGTGAACATCGCCGCTGCGACGACGAGGAGGAAGAAGAACTGGATACCGAGGCGTCGCTTGTCGACCGTGGTCGCGCGCTGGCCTTTCGATGGCGAGTTTTTGAAGAGCATGGTTCTGAGGCCTCAGAAGCCGAGCCACCCGACTCGTGTACTTATTTTGAGCGAAATCGAAAAAAGCGCTACCGCGATTTGGCGCGCTCGGGCGCCCGCGCGTCGAGAAACGCCAAAATCTCCTGGGATGCGCGAACCCCGCTGCCGGGCTCGAAGCAGGCCTCCTTCATCTTTCGGAGCCGCTCGAGCGCCGCGTCGCGCTCGGGACCGTCGTCGAGAAGCTTCCGCGCGACCGGCGCGATCTCCTCACTCGAATCGTCGAAGAAGAGCCGCTCCTCGACCGTGTCCGCGCCATCGTTCGGACCGCTCCCGAGGATGTTCGGGAGAGCGATCCAAGGCGTCACGCTGATCTTGCGGAAGGCCGCCGCCTTCTTCTTCGTCGTGCGATAGAGGACCACCATCGGCTTCCCGAACCAGCCGAGCTGGAGAGACGCGGTTCCCGAGGCGACGATCGCGAAGTCGCACGCCTGCATCAACGCACGCGAGTCTCCCTCGACGACGTCGACCTCGATGCCCGCGTCTCGCGCGGCCGCCTCGATCGGCTCGCGGAAGGAATCCCGAAAGCACGAGACGACGACGCGGTGCTTCTCGCGATCGAGATCCATCTTCTTCGCGATGCGGCAGAAGGTCGGAGTCAGCTTGTCGATCTCTTGTTGACGACTGCCGGGGAAGATACCGACGACTTTGGCCTCGTCGGGAATCGACAGTCGCTCGCGCAGCTCTCTCCCCCACTCGGAAGGCAAGTCCCCGAGCTCGTCGGCGAGCGGATGCCCGACGTACTTCACGCGCACGCGATCGTTACGGTAGAGCTCCTCTTCGAAAGGCAGGATCGCGAGCAGAAGATCCGTGTACTTGAGGACTTTGCCTCGCCGCCACGGCGCCCAGCCCCAGATCTGCGGCAGGATGTAGTAGACGACCGGAACGCGTCGCCACTTCGCGAGGCGCGCGAAGAGAAAATTGAGCCCGGGCGAGTCAACGAGCACGACCGCAGCCGGCTTCTTCTCGACGAGGAGACGGTCGAACTCCCGCATCAGCTTGGCGTAGTGACCGAAGCTCCCGAGGAACCCGAGCCCCATCGACGCGAATTTCGTCGGATCGGAGTACGTCTCGCAGCCCGCCTCACGCATCTGATCGCCGCCAAAGCCGCCGAAACGCAGCTCGGGGCGCTGTTTTCGAAGCTCCTCGATCAAGTGGGCCGCGTGGAGGTCGCCGGAGGGTTCTGCGGCAACGAGCAGGAGAAACGGGGATTCGGCACTCGGGTCGGGTGCGCTCAGGGTGGACAATGCTCGCTTCCGTGAACTATAACGCGGGCCGGATGAGACGCCTGACGGACTTTCGAGAATTCCAACAGTTCCTGGCATCTTTCACGAATTACGAGAAGTTGCCAACCTTTCGGTACGACGCCGAAACGCTCGGCCTCGAGCGCATGCGTCGTTTCGCCGCGGACGTCGGCGACCCGCAAGATCGGTATCCGTCGATCCACATCGCGGGAACGAAGGGCAAAGGAACGACGACGCTGATTCTCGAGTCCCTGCTGCGCGCCGAAGGCTTCCGCGTCGGCGCGTACACGTCGCCGCACGTCGAGCACATGCGCGAACGAATCCGCGTCGATGGAGAGTCGATCACCGAAGCCGAGCTGGTCGACATCGCCAACGAGCTGCTGCCGGCGCTCGAGTCGCGCGTCGACACGGGGGAGTTTCCCACCTTCTTCGAGTTGATGACGGCCATGGCGATGCAGTACTTCGCGCGCCGCGAGGTCGACTACGCGATCTTCGAGGTCGGGCTCGGTGGACGTCTCGACGCCACCAACATCGTATCGGCACGTCTGACCGCGATCACGAGCATCGGTTTGGAGCACACCGAGCAGCTCGGCGAGTCGCTCGCCGAAATCGCCGCGGAGAAGGCCGGGATTATCAAACCCTTCGTGCCCGTCGTCGTCGGTGAGCTGCCGG
>CAYZGY010000793.1:0-4111 GCA_964478085.1 uncultured Planctomycetia bacterium | reverse complement strand
GACGTCATCTCGACATCCGCCGACCTTCAGCAGCAGAATCGCCCTCAGCATCCAGCTCATGCGCATCGTTGAGCGCGTCCAGTGCATGAAAACTCAATCGAAGAACCCGACGCTCTTTCCACAGGTCTGGATCGTCCGGATGAGGTCCAGTCCCAGCTGCTTGGCTCCGGCGTCGTCGGGATTCGCTTTGCAGTTACGATCGATGGCCTGGTGTGCGTGCTCGAAGTGCGCGAGCTCGATCTTGGTCCACTTGCCGGCGTTCTCGCCTTGCAGCGCACGGCGGAAATGGAGACTACGTTCTCATGCCTCGAGTGTCGACGCGATGTGTCACCGTTCAGTCATGACGAGTCCATGGCAGGCTCGGTCCACTCGAGTCACTATCGATTCGACACGACTCGCGCCAACCTTTGCCCCAGCTTCGACGCCGCGTCGAGCTCTCCCTCGCTGACGTCGGGATCGGCGCTTCCTGTCGTCGCCGATGCGCCGAACTCGCCATAGCCGCCCGGGCCTTCTCGGTGGATCGGACCGACGACCATCATGCGGTTGTTGAGCATGTAGAGGAGGAGCGAGATCACGACGTGCTCCTTGCCGCCCGTGACGTTGCCCCCGGTCGCGAAGGCGCCGCCGACCTTGTCCGTCAGGTCGACCTTCTCCTTCCATGCCCAGTGATCGAGCGCGACCTTGACGTCGGCGGGGATGTTGGCGAAGTGCGTCGGGCAACCGATGGCGATGCCGTGAGCCGCGTCGAGATCGGCCTTCGTCACGTCCGCGACCTTCTTGGTGGTTACGCTCACACCGGGGACTTGGCTCGCGCCTTTCTCGACCGCTCGTGCCATCTTTTCGGTCGAGCCGCGCAGCGAGTGGTAGACGACGAGCACTCGTCGAGCGCCGTCGCTCGCGTCGTTTCCTTCCTGAGCCACGGGCGACTCGTCGACGAGCTCGAGAGGTCCGCAACTCGAGCCGAATAGCAGGGAGAGGGACAGGAGGACTGCTGTCAGAATGTCGAGTCGGCGCATGGATTTTCTTCCTTCCGGTTGGATTCCGCAATCTCGAACACCTTACCTGCAAGCATCAGGTCTCCGAATGACTTTTCGATAAGCGTCCGCAGAGCTCCCGCAATCCGAATCAGAAAGACCCGAAGCTCGTCCCGCCCGACGTCGCGAGGAGCACGATGGCCGCGATCTTCAATCGTGGCGGATACGACACGATGCGGACCTGCAAGCGGGGGCGCAGCGACGAAGCCGCGAACGAGCAGTTCTCGGTTCGTCGGGATGCCTCGAAACGCGGCGGAACCGACGAGACCGGATCGGCCTGGCACGGGCAGCAGGTGCTCGACCGTCTCGCGGAGCGCGAGAAAAAGAAGGACAGCGATCCGTTCCTGATTGACTTCGGCTTCTCGCATCCGCACGACGAGCACGAGCGCAAGAAGCCGCTCGAGAGAAATCTCGCCGAGGATCCGCGTTTCGGCGAGAAGCGACGGGAGCTCGAGGCCTTGCTGCACGCCGAGATGAAGAGACTCGACGATCCCTATCGGCTCTGGGACCAGCCGAAGTCTCGATGAGCGCTGATCCTCCTCCGTCCTTTCGAGCAGGCGCGTCGCCTCCTCGCGGACCGCGTCGTCGTCGTGCCCCCGTGCCTTCTCGAGACCTGGGCGGGCGGCAGTCCCGGGTTTTTCGATGAGCTTTCGCGCTCTCACGTGGAGGCGACCGGGCGAGTCGAAGGAAAGATCTCGCTTCGAGTCCGCCACGATGCTTCGAACCAACGCGAGAGCGGCACGGTCGCGATATTCCTGTTGCGCGAGGAGGCGGTTACGACAGCGTCGCATGGGACTGCGAGTCGACCGTACGCATGCTCGTGCTCCAGCACGAGACCGGTCCTGGGGTCGGCTTGCGACCGGTTGCGCCCGCGCCACCATGGTGAATCGCGGCTTCTATGACGACGCGAGAAGCTCCTGCGCCTTCTCGAGCTGAACCCGTGCGGCGGCGATGCAGTCGCGGACCTCATCGACGTAGCCATCGGCCGACGCAGACCAAGCCCGGTTGATCAGTCGCTCGCCGTTCGCGAAGGGTGACATGATGTCGGCGTAACGCTGCATGCCGAGCTTCGGGATCATGCTCTCGCGAGCTTCGACGAAGGCATTGATGTCTCCGAGGAGCTCGAGATCGATGCGACGATGAACCTCGAGCTGGTCCTCGTCAGCGGTCTTGGTCTCGAAGCCTTTGACCTTGTCGATCAGGTCGCTGAGGCTGACCTTGAGCGTGGCGATGTCAGCCTCGTGCTTCTCGCCGGACAGCTCGGAATCGGCGGATCGGGCGAGGTGCGAGACGATGATGCCGAGAACCATCGCCGCTGCGCAGGCGCTGTAGAAACCCCAGTGCACCGAGTCGATCTGGGATACCGTGACGTACGCGCCACCGAGAAAGCCTGCTGCCAGAAGAATCGCACCGAGATACTTCATCTGTCGATACCTCAAGCCTTCGACGCTACGACGATCATCGCGTTCCCAACGCCGACGAGGGCCTCGCCGACGATGAGACCGGCTGCGACCGGAATTCCGACCTCGTCGACCCAACGGCGCCCGAGCCACTTGTCCGCGGCGATGCGCAGGAAATTCCCGATGGTGTACGTGAGAACGATCGCGAACGGCATGTAGAAGCCCAATCCGACGAGTACACCGATACCGCCGAATCCCGAGAGCGCGAAGAGGAGTCCGAGACCTGCGCCAGCCCCGTATCGATAAGCCGGGATATCGCCTCCCAGGAGGCCTTGGATGGTCGTCGCGAGCGCAGTTCCTTGAGGAGCAGGAAGATGATCCGACCCGAGGGTGTACCTCTCGTGAAGAACGAAGATCAATCCGACAACAACGATGGGACCGAGCCACGTTCCGAGATACTGGCCGTACGCTTGCATCTTCGGTCGTGCACCGACGAGGTAGCCCGCCTTCAAGTCGAGCATCATATCGCTGGCCTGCGAGATCGCGACACAGATCGCCGCGCCGAGGATGACGGACGCGACGATCGTCTGTGCGTCGGTCATGCCGCTCGTGATGAACGTCAGGATCGTCACGGCGATCAGCGTCATACCGGAGAGCGGCGACCAGTTGGTTCGGCCGACGGTCTCCGAGACGATCACGCCGGCGACCCAGATCCACAGGACACCCACGACGGTCATGAGGATCGCCGTCCCGACCGTCATCTCCGGCACGGTGAAGAGGCCGACAACGACGAGAAGTACCGAGCCGATACTGACACCGAGGTAGAGCTGGCGTATCGGCATCTCGTCGCTTCCGGTGTCCGATCGATCTTTGGCCGCCTTCTGCATCGAGACGAGGGCGCTCTTGATCATCGGAGCGGCAAAGACGATCGAGCCGACGGCGGCTCCGATGAGCATGCCGATTCCGGCAGGAAGAAAGAGCGTGCCTCGCAGCGCCTTGGGGCCCTTCTCGACCACGTCCAGGACTTCGGGATTCCCGAACTGCGCGAGAAGCGGGGACAGGAACCAGTAGCAGATGAATCCGCCGGCGCCGAACCAGAGCCCGTTCTTTCCCGACAGGAATCCGACGCCGATCGTCATCACGGAGAGGTAGAACGAGATGCTCAGGTAGGACGGCCAGCCGCGCATTTCTCCCAAGTGGAAATACTTGCCCTGGATGTGCTCGGAGATGTCGCCACCGTAGTTGATCACCCAGAGGTAGACCATGCCGGAGAACACGGCGGCGCCGAGTAGGTACGACGCCTTCCTGAGTCCGGCACCTGGCGATTTCAGGATCGCCGCCGTCGCGATGCCGCCCGGATAAGCCAAGCGGTTGAAATCGATCATCTGCTTGCGCAGCGGGATCACGAACGAAAGGCCGACGATCGCGCCGAGGATACAGGCACACACGAGCAGGACCTGATTGAAGCCGGTCAGGTCTCCGTAAGTGGATTCGCCCGACAGGATGAAAAGCGCCGGCAAGGAGAACATGATCCCCGACGACGCGGCATTGACGGCCGACGCGATACTCTGGTTGATGTTGTTCTCGACGATGCTCGACCGTCTCAGGAGACCCCGGAGCACGCCCCAACCGAGGATCGCCGCGAGCTCCGACCCCTCGATCGAGAACCCGAGGATC
>CAYZGY010000792.1:0-4120 GCA_964478085.1 uncultured Planctomycetia bacterium | reverse complement strand
TCTCCCTCGCGCCGCCACGCCCACCACCTCGCCCCCTGCGACCCGGAACGTGGAGAGTCTCGTTCGTATCGTGCGGAAGAATGTGAAAGCGTCCGTCGACGTCGCGATAGAGGTTGTAGTCGCTCGTCCGCGTCCAGTATCCGTCGTTGTTGACGAGCGCGTTGTCGATCGCGAGAAAGCGAAGTGCTCCGTCGACGTTAAAGATCGGCTCGAGCGCCTCGACCAGCTCGTCGGGCTCGGTCTCGGAAATGACCTTCGTCAGGTGGACCAGTGCCTTCCACGACGCCTCGTCATCCTTCGTCCGAATGCTGAAGACCTTCTTGTACTCCTCGACGTCGTCCCCGAGGTAGCCGAGAGTCGCGCGACCTCGCGGGCTGCCCGGAGCCTTCCAACGCGCGCCCTTCTTGCTGCCGAAGAACTCCTGCGTGAAGTCCTTGTTGAACTGCTGCTGATTGACGTAGACGCCCCAATCTTCGCCGTTGATCACGACGCGGACGAGATTGGCCTTCGGCGACGGCAGGTAGTCGCGGGCGATCTGAGAGAAGAGCACGGACCGCAGGAAGCTCGGGTCGCCGTTCGAGTTGAGCAGATTGAGCGTGCGATAACCGTAGAGTCGCTGCTTGCCGTGAACGTAGTTCATCGAGAGATTCAAGGAACGCTTGTACCCCGCGGAGACGAATCCGAAGGAAGAAGCGCCGCGAAAGCGGACGCCAATGCCGCCGTACTTTTTACCGTCGACGGTCAGCGTCGCCGGCATTTCGACATCCGTGCCCTTGAACTCCGCCATCTCGGCTTCCCAATCGTCGCTCGCGAACTCGAGAAAGAGAGTCCGCAGCACGGAGGGGTCGTACAGAGAAGCGTCCGGGCAGGAAGGGACGTCCGAAGGACTCAGCTTGCGCCCCTCCTTCGGCGGCTCGATGTTGCCACCGCGTCGTGGAAAGCGACGGGAACCTCTTCCGTTCGCCCGTTCCTCCGCGAGATGTGCGCGCGCCTTCTTGCGCTCGGCCGCGTTGAGTCGGCCATCCTTGTCCTCGTCGAACTTTTCGACAAGCTCGATGGGCTGACGGACGCCGCCGGGTCCTCCGGGTCCTCCCGGACCTCGCGGTCGCCGACCTCCTCGTCGATCCTGTGCCACGCTGGCCGAGGTGACGAGAACAAGAGCGAGACTGAGAAGAGCGAGTCGCCGGAAGGGTCGAGGTGAGAGCAGCACGCGAAGGATTCCTTTCGAAAGCTGACGAGATCTTGCCGATCGGTCGACCATGGTAACTCCGAGGCCGCAAGCGCGAGACGAAATAAAGACAGCGAGCCGCGTACTGCGCCTCGCTGTCAGAGAAGGTTAGCCAAGTCAGTCGTTGTCCGGCGCTACGCCGCGGCCAAGCAGTTCACGCCGCCCCCGCCGCTCGACTAAAACCCGAAGTAGGAACTGTTCCATTCAGCTCGCGGCTCCGTAGCAGGATCGCGTGGCGGCTGGTTTTCGCTCCGAGTTTCTCGAAATCCGCTCGAGTCCGCTGCCCCCTCCCTCTAAGTCCTGTCGTACTCTCGACTTCCTCCGTCATGGTCGGGATTCCTCAGCGAGCCGAGCCGCAGACTCCCCGCTCGCAGAAGAACGGAGAGGTGGATTCTCCACAGTCGGCAAAGGGAGCGGGCGGCGTCTCTCCCCCCGCGAACTGAAAGAGGAGGAGGTTCACCGCGTCGGCCACGTCGATCCTGTCGTCGCCGTTCGCATCGGCTGCAGCCTTTCATCGGATAAGCTCCGATCAGGTAGATCGGCAGGTCACTCCAATTCCTTACCGTGTGACGAGGTACCTTCGAACCGCCGCCTCGTACCGATCGGCGAACGCGTCGCGGTCCGCTGAAAGGCAATCGGCAGCGTTGAAGACGATCACCAAGATGTCGGATCGGAGTCTCTGCTTTCGGTCGACACGTCCTGTCCGTGAAAGTTCGTCGGCGGTCCATCTCTCGGTCAGAGCTGGAGCTGTTCTCACCCGAGGAAATCCCACGTTTTTCGACGTCGGCGAAAGACCCGGGAGCTATTTCCCGATCGCGTAGAGATTCCGATCCGATCGGAGAATCAACCGATCCCCACTGACGGCCGGGCACGCGTTGAAGTCGCCCTGCCCTTCCGCGAGCTCGTTGTGAGCGAGCACCTCGAATTTCGGCTCGGCCGGCAGCACGAAGGTTCCGTTACGGCGCGTGACGACGTAGAGCTTGCCCGCTCCGGCGAGCATCGAGGCGTAGATCGACCCCGCCCCCTCGAGGCGCTCCCGGTAGACCTCCTCACCGGTCTTGGCGTTCAGGCAGTACGCGATGCCCCGATCGTCGGCCCAGAAGACGAGACCACCGACAACGACGGGAGAGGTTACGTACGAGCCGTAGCGCTCCTTCCAGAGGACGTGGCTCTTCGTGACATCCTTGCGTCCACCCGCCTTGATCGCGATGCAGCCGCCCTGTCGACCAGCGATCGCGTAGATCACGCCGTCCACGTGAACGGCGCTCGGGGAGAGACTGCGAGCCGAGTAGGTTTCGGCATACCAGCGCAGCTTTCCGTTCTTCGCGTTGAGTCCCCAGATTTCGTCGGGGACTTGGAAGACCAGCTCCTGCGTACCGCCTGCCTGGATCACGACCGGAGTCGACCACCAAGATCGATAGCCTTCGGCCGGCGCGCGCCAAGCCTCGGCACCGGTCTTCTTGTCGTAAGCGACGATCGCCTCGCACTCGACCGAGGCCGGCACGACGACGAGGTCCCCCGCGAGGACCAGGCTCGACGCCGAGCCGAAGTTGTGCGTGCCGGGATCGTCGTGAACCTGCGCTCGCCAAAGCTCCTTGCCCGCGAGGTCGTGAGCGACAACGCCCGAGCGCCCGAAGTACGAGTAGACGTTCGTGCCGTCCGTCGCCGAGGTGCTCGACGCGTAGCCGTGATTCGGCACGCCGATCCCGCGGTAGGCGGGCTCACCTTCGCGCGACTCGATCGAGCGATCCCAGAGGATCTTGCCGCTCTTCTCATCGACGCAGACGACGTGTCGACGGAGCTTGGACATCTCACCGAGGTTTCCACGGCCCTGTCCGTAGCCGGAGTAGCACGTCACGAGAATCTTTCCGCCCGTGACGATCGGACTCGAAGTGCCGGCTCCCGGAAGCTCGGTCTTCCAAGCGATGCCCTCCTTCTCACTCCACTTCGTCGGGAGCTCCTTGGCGTCACTCGTTCCCGAGCCGTCGTTGCCACGGAATCTCCGCCACTCACCAGCGAAAAGAGGTGCACAGGCAAGAGCTACGATCGCCGCAGGAAGGGCGCTGCGAAATCCGGATACGTACATGATGATTCCTCGTTCCGTTCCGATCCCTCGAATCAGCGATCGGTGGTTTCCTCGTCGATGTTCAGTTGATTGCGTTTGCCTTCGTCGATCTGGATCGTCCGCGTTCCGCCCGCCGTGGCTCCGTCGCTCAGGAGTCGCACCGAGTAGCTGCCCGGGAGCAATCCAGCGACGGAGTATCGACCGTCGGAGTCCGTGCGCGCTCGCCGGACGAGCCCCTCGTTGCTCTCGAGGACGATTTCGTAGCCTTCCCCGGCACGCCGATCGACCTTGAGGCGTCCTTCGAGACGCTCGCCGATCTCGAGGCCGAGCTCGTGCTCTTCGTAGCGGCCGTCGATGACCTCGATCTCGCGAGCGAGCGGCACGAACTCTTCGTGCTCGACGACGAGCAGGTAGCGGCCCTCGGGAACCTCACGCAGCTGAAAGGTCCCGTCGCTCTCGACACGCTGCCCACCGGACTTGAGCGCACCGCGCCCGAGAGCCGCGATGGCGGCCTTGGCCTCGTCGAGTGAAGAACGACGTCGCGCACGGCTCGTGTCGCCGCGATCGCGACGTCGTCTCGGTGAATTCTCACGATCCTCTCGGCCGCCGGCTTCGCTACTCGCGTCAACATTCTCGCGTTGCGCGAGCAGGTGGATCGAAGCGCCGGAAATCGGCTCTCCCGTCCCCTTTTTGACGACGATTCCCGAGACACCGCTGCCGGCCTCGAGCGCGATCATCAGGCCTTGCGTCGTCTCGCCCGAGCCCACCTCGACACGAACGCTCGACACGAAGAATCACTCGGCGGACACCTCGACCGAGTAACGACC
>CAYZGY010000791.1:261-4121 GCA_964478085.1 uncultured Planctomycetia bacterium | reverse complement strand
CTTCGTTACGCCCGCTTTCCGGAAGCCCGGCCTCGCCCGACGCCGTGCCACATTCACTCGCGTGGAGAACGAGGCGAAAATCGCTCGCACCCTGCGCGACGTCTTCGGCGTCCGCGGCGTTTCCGAGAATTCGCCGACAGGTGCCGAACACGAGCCCCGAGTATCGCGATGATGAGCTCCGCGAACGCTTCGGGGTCGCGCGTCGACTTCCACCTATGCCACACGGACACGTCCGTCATACGAGAATCATCCTAACAGCCCGTTGAAGAAGCTCGACGCTTGGCTCGAAAGGTCATCTCCGCCGGAAGGCGAAATCGCAGCGCAATTGGCAGAATCTGGTCGCCGTCGACGCCGATCTCTTCTCTCTTCCAGGTAGTCTCGACGAACGAAGATAGCCCGACCTTCGTTCGAACAGATTACCTCGGTCGAACCGTGGATCGGAAAGCCTGGGGGAACACGTGGCTCGTGCCGAAAGACTCTTGGGGCCTGTGTTGGAGGGCGGTCTGCTCCGCAGGAAAGCGAGTCTGCATGTACGTCGTCGAGTTCTACATCGAGAGAGACAAGCAGTACAATTCGATCGTACTGGAGCGGGAGGTTCGCATCGGTCGCTCAGGCGACAACGATGTCGTTCTTCCCGATCGAAGCGTCTCGCGATACCACGCGGCGTTCGCCATCGAGACGAGTCCTCTCGACGGTGGTCAGAGTGTCGTCCTGCGGGACGAAGGCAGCACGAATGGTGTCATTGTCAACGGACAGCCCGTCGATAGTCGCACACTCGTCCGCCCGGGCGATCAAATTCAGATCGGTGTCTTCGGAATCGTCCTCGTCGAGGAGGAGGACGTCGTCCCCGAGCCGATTCTCGACGACGAGCAGGACGAGGACTTCGGTGAACAGACGATGTGCGTCAGTCCCGAAGAGGAGAGCAAGTGGGACTCGATTCCGCTCGAACGCATGCGCGAGCTTTGCGACTTCGCGACCACCGAGCTCCCCGACGACACCGACGCGCTTCTCGAACGACTACGCCAAAAGATCGAAGAGTCGATCGACTTCGAGACTCTGACGATTTTCTTCATCAACCACTTGCAAGAGCCGACCATTCGCAGCTGGTCGGTGCGCGATCCGAAGGCGGGCGAGGTCGGCGAACGCACGCGACAGCTTCGTGGAACGATCGTTGAGCGCGCGACTAGCTCGCTCCGGGTCGTAGTGACACGAAAAGAGGCGCAAGAGTCGCTTCTCGAGGTGCCGGACGCCCTCGATATCAAGTTTAACGCGGCGTGTGCGTGCGTGCCGATCTCGAACAACTCGGTCGAGCACTTCGGCGCGATTTACCTCGAAAGCGGCCCGGATCTTCACTTCACCTCCGAAGACTTGCAGTTCCTCAGCGTCGTCGCACGCATCGTCGGATCGGCGACTGAGCGACGCCGTTCGCACGAGGAGATCCTTCGCGCCAAGAATATCGCCGAACGTGCCAATCACGCGAAGAATCGTCCGTTTGGCGGGAAATCCCGGCCTACGGAAACAACACCCACAAGACGGCCGCAGCCGAGAAGGTTCTCGGCTACTTCGAGAGAATCCAAGAGAGTGCCAAAGGACTCCAAGAGATTCTCTTCGACGTGCTCGAGCTCGCGACCCTCGAATCAGGAAAGCACGAGTTCCACTTCGCCGTGATCAATCTCTCCGCCCTCGCGCAGGACGTCGTCAGCTCGTTCGCGAAGGAAGCGGAGGCAAAGGGACAGACCGTCGCGCTCGAGATTCCTTCCGAGCCCGTCGAGAGCTCGATCGATCATGAGAAGGTCAAGCAGATGATTGAGAACATCCTGAGCAACGCGATCCAATTCTCGCCCGAGGGCGGCCGCGTCGAGGTGGTGGTCGACGCGACAGAAGACGAGGTCGGCGTCGCCATTCGCGACACCGGACCGGGCATCCCCGACGAAGAGTTCGAGACGATCTTCGAGAGCTTCGTGCAATCCTCCCTCACGAACACCGGCGCAGGTGGCACGGGCCTCGGTCTCGCGATCTGTCGCCAGATCGCGGACGCTCACGGAGGCGAAATCCAGGCACGCAATCGCGAAGAGGGTGGTGCGGAGGTCTCTTTCCGTCTACCGAAGACGCTCTGCCGCGAGGATCCCGAGACGCACCGAGTCGACACGACAGAAGCCGCGACCGAACCGACGATGTAGCGGTCTACTTGTCGTCGTACTTGCGACCCTTCTTGCCGTCGATCTCGTCGAGTCGACGCTGAAGCTCTTCAACCCGCTTCATCCTCCGCTCGATGTTCTCGATCACCTTGACGTGACCCTCGAGCGACAGCGCCGTGAACTCGAGCTCGATTCCGGTGAAGTGACCGCTTTGCACACGCTTCGCGACCGCTTTCACCGCCGCAGCATGACCGGCAGCCGGCCCGGTGAGCCGCGTGAGGCACTTCGAGATCTTACGGCGGTTCGCGGCGTCATCGAAATTGCCCGCGAGGATGCGACGGGCGTCGGCATCCGAGATTTCCTTGATCCAGTCCGTCGCCTTGAGCTCCTGTTCGCAGACCTTGCGCGCGAGCTCCTTCTCCGTGCACGAGAAGCGCAGACACATCGCACGTCGCTGCGCCGATGTCAGGTCCTGGATCAAGGTGCCGTAGACGCGCGTACCAGCAGCGAGGAGCTTCGCACGGAGACGTCCCCGATCGACGGGAAAGCTCGCCGCCGAAGCGACCGAGGTCGTCGACAGAATCGAAAAGGCGAGCGAGAGCGTCGCGAGCGCCGTAAGCGTGATCGATCGGACGTAGAGCATCTCGGAACTCCCTGTCTTCGGACCGCAGTCGGTTTCTCGAAGAAGGATAGCTACTCACCCCGATTTCGACGAATCGACCTGGCTCCTCGCGCGTTTATCGGCCGCGTCTCGACGGTTTCCCAGGAACACGACTCCTCAGGACTCGGCCGCGTTCGGGCAGCCGATCTCGCACTCGATCAGCCCGCTGCGGTCGATCCAGCTCGACTCGGGCGCACACTCGCCGGCGGCCGAGCCTGCCGGAGGCGCCAAGGGACTTCCCCCACCGAACAGGAAGATGAGGGTCCTCACCGCGTCGGAGAGGTTGAGCTCTCCATCGTCGTCGGCATCGCAAGCTTCGAGACAGCCGGGTCGGTCGCCGCCGCGGAAGAGGAAATCGAGCAGGCGAATCGCGTCGGTGAGACGCACGGCCCCGTCCCCGTCGACGTCGCCACGGACGAACTCGCAGATGTCCGGAAGACCGTTTCCGTTGTTGTCGTTCGGGGATCGAGTTCCGTTCGAGATCGCGGCAACCTCGTCGATCCTGTGCTCGAAGTCGTCGAGGGCCACGGCGAGGTCCTCGCGACCATCGAGATCGAAATCGGCCGCCTCGACCCAGCGCGGTCGTCGGTCCTCGAACGCGGTGAAGGGTCCCATCTCGAAGTACCCTTCGCCATCGCCGAGAAGCACGCGCACACCGGGATGCACACAAGGCTCGCGCGCCTGCCGGCCGAAGATCGTCACGACGAGATCGAGATCGCCGTCGCCGTCGAAGTCGAGGGTCGAGGACCGTGAGCGACTCGACGAGATCGCAGAGCTCGGCGAGCGCAGACTGCGGAAAAGCACGAAAGCCGCCGCGTCCGTCTCCGCGAAGGATTCCGATACTGCCGCCGCCCGGGCCACGATGAACGCCAGCGGAAAGCGCGATGGCGATGTCGTCATGACCGTCGGCGTCGAAGTCGGCGTCGAAGTCGGCGACCGCGACACCTTCCGGATCCCTCTCGTCGAGTTGCTCGGGTGCGAGAAGGCTGGCCGGGCGAACCGGACGGACACCGAGCCCCGATGCGACGTCCTCCGCCGGAGGCTCTGCGGGACGCTTGCGG
>CAYZGY010000791.1:0-251 GCA_964478085.1 uncultured Planctomycetia bacterium | reverse complement strand
GCTCACGATGTCCGTGACGCCGTTTTCGTTGAAGGCGCCCGTCGCGAGGTATCGCGACGTATCGCGAGCCGGCGAGCGGCGAGATCGACGCCTCGGCGGGCTCCGAGAAGTTATCCGTCACCCTCACCGAGGAGAATGCTGACCATGCCTTCGTCGCGCGGAGCGCGCAGAGCGAGAACGAGACCGGACACGAAGGGAGATAGCGGCGACGCGGGATGGACGACGCGGGATGGACGACGCGGGATGGACGG
>CAYZGY010000790.1:0-4122 GCA_964478085.1 uncultured Planctomycetia bacterium | reverse complement strand
GGGGATAGCGGGGATAGCGGGGATAGCGGGGATAGCGGGGATAGCGGGGCTCAGTCGTCGGCCCACTCGGAGGACTCCGTCACGCCCCACTCCGCCTTTCCGGCTTCCGTTCTCGAACCAGCGGCGTTCCATGGGGGCGATGAACGGCATTCTGTCCTCCTGATGGATGCTCTCGAGGCGCTGTTGGAGTTTTTTGTCTAACTCGGCCGGAAGTCGAATCATCCAGTCGATGAATCGCAGTAGCGGGACGATCTCCTCGCGCGTTCTTCCGGGCTCGTACAATCGCCGGACGAGCCCGAACTTGCGCTCGAGTCGGTCTTCCTTCCCGATTCCCCGCCGACTTGCGAAGTGAGCCAGAACGATCGTCGCGAACGGATTCTCGCTCGCTTCGAGCTCCTCGATTCGGTCGCGGTCGTCGAGCAGCTTTACGGTTGGAAACTCGAACCGCATCTGGCAGCCGAAATGTTCCATCTCGTAGCGCGAGGGCCGAAACCGTGCGTCGTCGTCCGAGAGGACCGCGACACTCACGACGGGACGGTTTTCCGTGCACGCTCGAAGGCGCGAGCTTCTCGAGCTCCTTCTCGAGCTCCTTCTCGAGCTCCTTCTCGAGCTCCTTCTCGAGCTCCTTCTCGAGCGACTCGAACCCTTTCGAGGGATCGACGGCCCCGTAAACGTGCGGAAAGAAGAACTCGAGAAACTCGAAGAAGTAGAGTTCGAGAAGGTCTTTCCAGACGCTGTCGTTCTCTCGGTCTTGTGCGGCTTCGGCTGGAGTCACATTCGTTCTCCTCGATCGAGACGTTCGTGTCGGTCTCGAAGGAGAATGCAAACCGGTCGCCAAGAACGGCGTATCGCCGAGATGATTCGTAACTCGCCTCGGTGTCGCACAATGCCGTCAGGCGAGAGTTATTGGTTGACCGCAGGAACGAGGCGTCTCGAACCGATCGTCCGATTCCGGACGTCCGCAATCGGACACTGTCCGGATTCGGACGCACTTGCTCGAACCGCTCAGCGCCCTCGCACCTGCTCCAGAATCCCGATGCGGTAGTACGCGATCGCGATGGCGGCGAAGTTGCCGATGTCTTCGTCGAGCTCGGCGGAGACGATGCGGCAGGCGTCGCGAGTCTCGGGGCGGGCCTCGAGGGCGAGGGCGCGGTCCATGCCGTCACGGATGAGATCTTCGCTTCGTGCGAAGACGGAGCCGATGACGATGAGCTCGGGATTGAGGATGTCGAGGACGACCGCGAGGCCACGGCCGAGGTACTCGCCGACCGTGTCGAAGATCTTTCGACAGAGCGGGTCTCCGTCTCTCGCTCCTTCGTTGATCGTCTTGGCGTCGAGTCCGTCGTAAGGAAGAACGGTCTCGTCGAACCACGCACGACGCTCGACGAACGCGATCTGCTCGATGCCGCCGCCCGAGCAGAACCCCTCGAAGCTTCCGGGTTTGCCGCAGCCGGCCGGGCCGTAAGGAGCGAGGCGGATATGGCCGATCTCTCCGGCGTAGCCGTTCGCGCCTGCGTAGAGCTGGCCGTTGAGGATCAGTCCGGCTCCGAGACCCGTACCGAACGTGATGAATAGCATGTGTCGACAGCCCGCCGTGCGACCCGCGCCGAACGCGTACTCGGCGAGGGCGCCGGCATTCGCGTCGTTCTCGAGAAAGACCTGGGCAGACGGAAACTCCTCGCGAAGGAGGTCGACGACCGGGACGTTCTTCCAGCCAGGAAGGTTCGCGGGCTCTTGGATGATTCCGCGCTCGGTGTCGAGCGGCGAACCGCACGAGATGCCGATGGCCTCGACACTTTCGACTCCGTGATCATGGACGAGCGCACGCGTCGTCGAGCGCAGCCGATCGACCGTGCTCTCCCACCCCTCGGCGCCCTTCTTCGTCGGCACACGACGACTCTCGATGAGCTGACCCGTCTCGTCAGAGAGGCACGCCGCGCTCTTCGTACCTCCGATGTCGATGCCCAGAAAATGTCTTGCCATAGTCGCGCCAGAGTTCGGGTTCGAGCGATGCTCGACAAAGATCAAAGCAGTATATTGTCCGCTGGAACGGAAACGGAACGACTTTCACGAAAGCGAGCAGCGATGAAGAGAATCCCCGCGGTTCATTACCTTTTTGGCGTTTCGGCAGCACTGTTTTTGTGCGCGATCGGGTCGGGTTGCGTCTTCGGCGAGCGTCACGGCGTCGGAGGCGCGTCACGACTCCTGGTCGACGCTCCGCATTCCGCGGCGAAGCCGAAGGACGTCGTCGTGACCGAGCTGAAGCTCTCGCTGTCTGTCGACTTCGAGATGCAGCGTATGAAGGGCGTCGCGACGTGGAAGATCGAGCGCAACAGCGACGGCCTCGAGCTTTGGCTCGACACGCGAGATCTCGAGATCCACCGCGTCGTCCTCTCCGGAGGACCCGCCGGGCTGCGGGACGCCGAGTTCGAGCTCGGTGAAGATCGAGAGCTGCTCGGTCGCGCGCTGCGCATCGAGATCGACGACGCCACCGACTGGGTGCAGGTTCACTACACGACGTCGCCGAAAGCCGCCGCGGTGCAGTGGCTCTCGGCGTCGCAGACGGCCGGCGGGAAGAAGCCGTTTCTCTTCACGCAGTCGCAAGCGATCCTCGCGCGCACTTGGATCCCGTGTCAGGATACGCCTGGAGTTCGCTTCACGTACACGGCCGATGTGCTCGTCGAGGCGGGACTCACGGCGCTCATGAGCGCGGGGCAGACGTCGCGAAAGGAAGTCGGAGAGAGTTCTGTCGAGTTCTCGTACGAGATGCCGCAGGCGATCCCTTCGTACCTCATGGCGCTCGCGGTGGGTGATCTCGCGTTTCGTGCGATCAGCGATCGCTGCGGCGTGTGGGCCGAGCCTTCGCTGCTCGAGAAATCGGCGTGGGAGTTCGGCGACACCGAGAAGATGATGGTCGTCTGCGAAAAGCTCTTCGGCCCGTATCGCTGGCAGCGCTACGACATCCTCGTCCTTCCGCCGAGCTTTCCTTTCGGTGGTATGGAGAACCCTCGGCTGACCTTCGTCACGCCGACGATCCTCGCGGGCGACCGTTCGCTCACGGCGCTCATCGCGCACGAGCTCGCTCACTCTTGGTCGGGCAACCTCGTGACGAACGCGACGTGGGACGACTTCTGGCTCAACGAGGGCTTCACGGTCTACCTCGAGCACCGAATCATGGAGGCGCTCTACGGAAAAGACTACGACGAGATGCTCGCGAAGCTCGGCATCGATGGGCTGCGTCACACCGTCGAGACGATGACGAAAGGGCCGAACGCGAAGCCTGCCGACTCCCATCTCAAGCTTCACCTCGCAGGTCGAGACCCCGACGATGGCATGACGGACATCGCCTACGAGAAGGGCTATCTCTTTTTGCGCACGTGCGAGGAGATCGTCGGGCGAGAGCCTTGGGACAAGTTTCTCCGCGGTTACTTCGACGCTCATGCGTTTCAGCCGATGACGACCGAGGCCTTTCTCGCGTACCTCCGCGCAAACCTCACTCGTGGCGATGTCGAGCTCGAGGCGAAGCTGCAGATCGACGCGTGGGTCTATGGCCCGGGCATTCCCTCGAACGCCGCGAAGGTCGAGTCGGACGCATTCGCGACGGTGGAGGCCGAGGTGAAGAAGTTCACGGATGGCGCGGATGCGAAGACTCTCGCGACCGACGGCTGGTCGTCACACGAGTGGCGTCACTTTCTCAAGACGCTGCCTCGTCCTCTCGCGAGCGACAGACTTGCGAATCTCGACGCGGCCTTCCAGCTGACGACCTCGACGAACTCCGAAATCATCTGCCAGTGGTTCCTCGTGACGATCCCGTCGAACTACGAGCCCGCGAACGCGGCGCTCGAGAGCTTCCTCGTCGAGGTTGGTCGACGAAAGTTCCTGCAGCCGCTCTACGAGGCACTTGCGGAGACCGCGGCTGGGAAGGAGTTCGGGCGCCGAGTCTACGCGAAGGCACGGCCCGGCTACCACGTGATCTCGACGGGCACGATCGACAAGATCCTCGACTGGAAGCCCTGAGGGCGGACCGTGAGCCGAAACACCCGTTAGCAGGAGCTTTACGAACTTCGCTGTGAATCAGACACTGGGGAAGGGCGGAGGCCGAATCGCTGACTCCGCCGTCGC
>CAYZGY010000789.1:0-4124 GCA_964478085.1 uncultured Planctomycetia bacterium | reverse complement strand
GACGCGCTGTGCTTCGGCAGCGTTCTCGACGCCGTCCTTACCCGCTGCCCGATTCTTCGAGATGTATCGTCTCCCGCGTAGCCTCGCGCCGTCGCCCGTTTCGAGCTCGAGGCTTTCGATGGGGACAGCCGGGGGAGCAGCGTCCGTCCCGAAAGAGACGGAGAGAGTGGTGAAGAGAGCCGTGATGAGAGTCGAAATCACGCGAATTCCAGCCTCCGTTTTATCGTTGCGCGAACTTATTCTGAGAACCTCGGCGGCCGAGAGCAAGGACTGACGATCGAAGACGGCGGAAGTGTTGACGGGGCTCCGATTCGCGCTTACCTTCAATGGGTTCCCCCTGGGTGCGAACGGGTCGATTTTAGACTGAGGGTGGCCCGCCCACTCAGCCAACATACACGAGGAGAACGAACATGGAGATCCTCAGGCGCACTGCGTTCTGTGCAATTGCCATTGTCGTCGCCGGCTCACTTTCTGCTGGTGACGACAAGCCCGCTCCGCCGGACACCCGGCTCGAGGTCGAGATTCCCTCGAACGTGATGCGTAACGGCGCCGAGTTCCAGGCGCGCGTGCTCATGGACACGTTCGTCGATGGGACGCAGGGTTGGTCCCTCGGTGTCGCTCACGATCCGGCCGAGCTCGAATACTTGAGCAACGAGACGGGTGAGCTCCTCGCGACCGTTCGAGGTGGCGACCCCGTCGACTTCCTCGTGATCAACGATACACCGGATCCCGGCGACGGTGTGACCATGGCGGTCGTCTTCTCGTTCGTCGCTCCGGTGACGGTCGACGCCGGCGAGAATTACGAGCTTCTCAAGATCAACTATCGCCTCCTCTCGAACTTCGAGACCGCGTTCGACGAAGAGCTCGGCGAAGACGTGTGCACGCCGGGTTCGGCGACGATCGCGTTCTCGAACGAGCTTCACACGCCGGCCGTCTCGAATGTCATCACAGTCAACGGCGAGTCGACGACTCCGGAGCTCGTCGGCGCCGAGATCACCGTCGAGTGTCCGCCGGACAACCTCTTCGAGTTCACGCGCTGTGACGGTGACACGGACAACGTGTACCTCGAGTGGCAGTTCGACGTAGAGCCCGCTTGGGATTTCGCGTTTCTCTACAAAGACGGGGAGTTCCTCATCGAGGTGCCGAAGGATCTCACCTCGTACACGGATGAAGGGCTCGAGCCGGGCGACTACGAGTACACGCTCGTCACGTTCATCGTCAGCCCCGATGCTCCGGACGCGCCGATCCTCGTCTCGGATCACTGCATCGCGACCGTCATCCCGCTGACCGTCGATACGCTCGAGCCGACGAGCGGTCACTTCCTCGGTGGTGACCTCGTGACGATTACGGGGCAGGCGTTTACGACGGCCGAGATGACGACGGTCGAGTTCTTCGCCGAGGGCGAGGACCCGCTCGCGCTCGAGGTCGTCGAAGTCCTCAGCGAGAGCGAGCTGACGGCCATCACGCCGGCGTCGCCGCGTCTCGGTGGCTACTCCCTGCGCCTCACGAACGAGCGGGGATTCGCCGAGCTCGCGGACGCGTACACGTACGGATTCACACGTGGCGAGATCAACAACGACGGCAATACCGACCTTTCGGACGGCGTCGTCATCCTGTCGTTCCTCTTCCGTGGAGAGACCGACACGCCCGCGTGTCTCGACGCTGCCGACACGAACGACGACGCGCGCATCGACGTCTCGGACGCGATCCGCATCTTCGCGTTCCTCTTCGTCGGTGGTCCGCCGCCGCTGCCGCCGTTCGAGAGCGCAGGTGCCGATCCGACGGATAACGATCCATTCGGATGCCTGGATGGAGGCGAAATCCCGTAATCGATTCGATTCGGAGATTTCGAGGGAGATTTGAAGCGCCGCTGCCATGCGATCGACCCGCGTGCCGGCGGCGACTTTCTTATCCGGCTGTCCGCTCAGTCTCGAAGCTCGACTTTGTGCGCTGCTCCCGCCACTTCGCGCACGAGGCGCGGCACGGCGTAGCCCGAGAGGCGCTCTCGCAACAATTGAACGAGCTCGAGCGCTCGCTCGTTTTCGACGGCGAAGTGCGCGACACCTTGGACCGGGTCGAGCTGGTGCAGGTAGTAGGGCAGGACGCGCAGGTCGGCGAGCCGTTCGCAGAGCTCGACGAGCGTCTCGGCGTCGTCATTGATCGTGCGCATCAGCACGGCCTGATGGAGCACGGGGATTCCCGCGTCGACGAGTCGCTCGAGCGCGCCGCCGCATACGTCGTCGAGCTCGGCAGGATGATTCGCGTGGATGACGACGACGGGCGTCAGCCGAGTGCCGCGCAGCCAGTCGACGAGCTCGTCGTTTACCCGCGAGGGGATGACGATCGGCAGTCGCGTGTGGATGCGCAGTCGCCGGACGTGCTCGATCTCCGCGATGCGAATCGCCAAGCGCGAAAGCGATTCGTCCGTGAGGACGAGCGGGTCGCCACCGGAGAGGATGACCTCGCGGATCCTCTCGTCGCTCGCGATCTCGCGCATCGCCGGCTCCCACGCGACGAGACCGCGGGGCGTCGTGTCGTACGGAAAGTGACGGCGGAAACAGAAGCGACAATTGATCGCGCAAGTGCCCGCCGTGACGAGGAGCGCTCGACTCGCGTACTTGTGGAGAAGCCCCGGCGCGCGCGTCGCGTCCTCCTCGCCGAGTGGATCCGTCGAGAATCCGTCGACCTCGTCGAATTCCTCGCCGAGCGGCAGCACCTGGCGCAGGAGCGGATCGTCAGGGTTCCCGCGCCCCATCCGCGCGACGAACTCTCGGGGGACGACGAGCGGGAAGAGCTCCGCGGCTCTCCGGGCCGCGGGGAGCAAGTCCTGCGAGAGACCGAGCCGATCGAGCAATTCCGCCGGTTCACGGATCGCCGACGCCAGGGACTCTTTCCAAGTGCTCTTGCCTGCCTGGCTTGTGTCGTCGCGGAGGTCGTCTTCCCGCGACTGCGATGTAGCGAGCGCCATCGGCTGTGTGATAAGCTGCGTGTTTGGCAAAAGTCCTGCACGGGGCCGCGGAAGACGTCCCGTGGCCCTGAGAAGAATAACAGGCGATCACCGATGGCGACAACGTACAACACCAGCGACTTTCGCAAGGGGCTCCGCGTCAAGTTCGACGGCGATCCGTATCTGGTCGTGGAGTCGGAGTTCCGCAAGCCGGGTAAGGGCTCGGCGGTCTACACGCTCAAGGTCAAGAACCTCGTGACCGGGCGTGTCCTCGAGAAGACCTTCCGAAGTGGCGACTCGATCGAGGGGGCTGACTGCGAAGATCAGCGCATGCAGTACCTCTACAACGACACGAACGAGTGGCACTTCATGCATCCCGATACGTACGAGCAGTACGCGATCAAGAAGGAGGCCCTCGGCGAGCTCTGGAAGTACCTCGTCGAAGAGGCGATGGTCGACGTGACGTTCTACAACGGCAACCCGATTACGGTGACGCCGCCGAACCACGTCGCGCTCAAGGTCGAGTACTGTGAGCCCGGCGCCAAGGGCAACACGGCGACGAACGTGACGAAGCCTGCGCAGGTCGAGACGGGCGCGGAGTTCCAGGTGCCGATCTTCATCAAGATCGGTGACATCATCAAAATCGACTCGCGTACGGGCGACTACATCGAACGCGTGAAGAGTTGAGCGGACGCTGGCGGGTCTTCGATGTTTCGACCAGCCGCACGCATCGAGAATCTCAGACGGCGCGCCGAGCTTCTGGACCGGACGCGCCGTTTCTTTCGTGAGCGCGAGGTGCTCGAGATCGAGACGCCGACACTCTCGCGCGGGGTCATCGTCGATCGTCATCTCGACCCGCCGCGCTGTGGCGACTTCTGGCTGCAGACGTCGCCCGAGTCGTTCCTCAAGCGCTTCGTCGCGTCGGGGGGAGGGGCTTGCTTCGAGATCTGTCGGGCGTATCGCGAAGGCGAGCGCGGTCGCCTTCACAATCCCGAGTTCACGATCGTCGAGTGGTACCGTCCCGGCTTCGACGCCGATGTGTTGATGGACGAGGTCGCCGATCTCGTCGAGGCCCTGCTCGGGGAATCGCGCGGTCGGGAGAAGGTGACGTACCAGGAGCTCTTTCTCCGTCACGCGAAGGTCGATCCGCTCGAGGCGAGCGTCGATGAGCTGATCG
>CAYZGY010000788.1:0-4135 GCA_964478085.1 uncultured Planctomycetia bacterium | reverse complement strand
GGAAGAGAAGTCGGTCGAGACTCGCGAGGAGATGTGCGAGCGCCACCTGAAGATGCTGCGCTTGATTCAGGGCAAGGCGATCGAGGCGCTGCGGCAGATGCCCGTCCAGTCCGCGATGGACGCCATCCGGGCACTGGGCCTGACGATCCGCGAGGAGCGCGTCGTTCGGGGCGAGCCGGGCGAACGTACCGCCGTGACGATCGAGGACGCGATCCGCCGCGAGTACGAACGCTGGATGACGACCGAAGGCAGCGACGAGATCGAGGACACGCGCAGTGAGCTGCCGGAGGCGGACGCGGCGGGAGATAACGACCACCAGGAAAGGAGCTGATCGGATGCCGAGACGAAAGATCCCCTCGGAAGCCTTCGAGTACTACCGCGACCTCGGCCCCAGCCGGAGCTATGGACGGGTGGCCGACCACTACGGCGTGTCCAAACGTGCCGTGACGAAACGGGCGGTCGCGGAAGGTTGGCAAGGTCGGCTGCGCGAGACCCGACGAAGGGAGCGCGTCCGCGAAATGAACGAACGACATCTGCGGGCGATGAGGCTGCTGAAGGAGAAGGCGTTCGAGGCGCTGCGGCGGTTCCCGCCCGAGGATGTCTTGGCAGCGGCCCGGAAAATCGACGCCAGCCGATCCCTCCCCCGCGACTGAAGCGCCCGACGTCGAGTCCCCGCGAGGAGGAATCCGCGTCGAACGGCCGCGCCGTGGACCGAGACCTGCGTGGGATTCCGCCCTGGCATCGACTCGTCGGAATCGCCTTCCATATGTCGCGTCCTCGAGGCTGAATGTCCCTCGCCTCTGGGGAGAGGACGGCCCACATACTTCCAAGACCGAATTCCGAGGAGGGCGCCGTGCAGATCGTCGATGGGCTCGCGAAGTTCGAGGTGCAGCTCGAGGCCGACGGGCGCTCGCCTCACACGACCCGTCAGTATCGGCGGCACGTCCGACTGCTGGCATTCTGGGCGCGCGACGTTGGCCACAGCGGCGTCCTGACGGAGATTTCGCACGAAGACATCGCGGCGTTTCTGACGTCCACACAGGCCACCGTGCGGCCCGACGGCACGCGGAAGAAGGCGGGGTCCATGAACGCGCTTCGCGGCAGCGTTCGTGGCTTCTTCCGATACCTCCACCGTGCGGGCTACATTGCGCAGGACCCGACGCGACTGATGCGCCGGGCGAACTGCGGACGCCCGCCACCCAAGGCGATGTCCGGGGACGACCAGGAGAAGCTGCTCTTCGTCCTCGCGAATGCCGACGGGTCGGTCGGCCGGCGGGACTCGGCCATGATCGGCCTGATGCTGCGGGCCGGGCTAAGAGTCGGATCCCTGGTCGCACTCGACGTAAACGACGTGGACCCGGACCGAGCCGAGGTTCGATTGCGGACAACGAAAGGCAACCGTCCAGACCGCGTCCTGATCCCACGGGCAGTTCGTGACCAACTGCGTCGCTACATCGACGGACGAACGACCGGACCGCTGTTTCCTGGGCGTGGCGGGGAGCGACTGACGGCTCGCCATATTCAGCGCCGTCTGTCCCACTGGCTTGAGGTCGCCGGGATCAGCGAATCGGTGTCCCCACACACGCTCAGGCACGCGTTCGCGTTCGCACTGTACGAGCGGACGGGGGACATCCTCCTCGTGAAGGAGGCCCTGCGGCATCGCAGCATCACGTCGACGCTCATGTACGTCCGTCTGGACGAGGACCGGCTGCGCCGGGCACTCGGGTAGTCAGCTAATCAGCAGCCCGATCGGGCTCCAGCTCGGCGAGCCGCTTTCCGAGGGATTCGTTCAGTTTCTCGCCGTTCTCACCGTGGTGAATCTCACGGTGGCAATTCGGGCAGATCGCGGCCACCCAGCGCGGATCGTCTGGGCCCCCGTCCGCTACGCGTCGCAAGTGGTGCGGCTCGAGATACGGTCGACCATCCCTTCGTTTGAACGGCGCGGGTTTTCCGCAACACTCGCACACACCGTCAGCGCGGCGAAGGACGTACACCTTCACGGACTCGCTTCGAATATGGACGATTGATCGTCGCTCTCGGGCCGGTACCGAAGAGTTCGACACCGCGGCGGCAAGCTCCCGTAGCTCCGAAAGCGGGCGAGTCCACATTCGGTGCCGACTCGGCGGTAGAGTTGGATCTGCGGGCGAAGACCCGGCCGGCGAATCGCCCAGCAGCCCGAGCTCGAAGACGATCGCTTTTCTCCGATCACCGTTCTTATCCGGCCGGTCTTCCGTGTGATGACCGAGGTATTCGAAGCGCCCGACGTACTGGACGTTCCCCGTGGCCACGGACTCGAAGAGGTGAATCGCCTTGCCTGCTCTCGCGTGGTCACGCAGCGCCAGGTTGCCGCCGGTCATGGACATGTCCCCGACCTGCCCCTCGCCGGTGTACCAGAACACGCCGTCCGACTTGAACTCGTCGCGATATCCGAATTGCTCTCCCGACCCGCTCGTGAAGATGAAGATGCACGGTTGATCGGCCGGCGTGGCGATTCCGCTCTGCCACTGCCCTCCGTACTTCTTGTGGATTTCCTCCCTCCGACTATACGTCCTCCCAGGAGTGAACCTGGGGCCGTCGTCGGGGCCACGGACTTCGAAACCGAGCTCGTTCAGCTTCCTCACGACCGTGGCGAGTCCGCCGCTGAATGTGTCGGCTGCCAACGGCCCCTCTTCGGGAAACTCGAACTTGTGTGCGACTCCGACGATCGCTTTCGAGTCGTAGGTCTTTCCGTCGAGGTAAAGCAGGTAGTCCCGAGCCTCGTGGAATCCGTAGCGTGAGAGGAATTCGCCTCGGCCGAGGCGGTCGTACTCTTCCACCGCCTTTCGAACAGACTCTGGATCTCGGATATCTGAGACGCTCATGATCGGTCCTCTGGTAGACTGTACGGAGTTCGACAGCAAACTCCGAGCGGCTTCTCGCCACCAACTCCAAGTCAAGTCCAAGAACCCCTCCTCCGCAACGGAGACTTGGCATGGAGAAGACCCTCACGATCAAGCGCGTCCCCGTCGACGCGATTCACCTCGATCCGGCGAACGCCCGAGCGCACGGTCCCGAGAACCTCGACGCGATCGTCGCCAGCCTGAGCCGCTTCGGCCAAGCGGAACCGCTCGTCGTACAGAAGTCGACCGGCCGGGTGATCGGCGGCAACGGACGCCTCGTCGCGATGCGGAAACTCGGCTGGACCCAGTGCGACGTGGTCGAGATCGACATCGACGACATGGCCGCGACGGCGCTCGGGATCGCCTTAAATCGCACGGGCGAGCTCGCCGAGTGGGACGAGGAGACTCTCGGGAGGCTACTGTCCGAACTGCGAGAGGCGGACGCGCTCGACGGAGTCGGTTACTCCGACGACGACATCGATTCGCTGCTCGCGGAACTCGAAGACGACGTACCGGCGGACCTCGACGACGCAGGACCGGGCGAGCCGCCGGAAGACCCGGTGACCCGACCGGGTGACCTCTGGATCCTCGGCGAGCACCGACTCCTATGCGGCGACTCGACGAACGCTCTGGATCTCGGGCGTCTGATGGCCGGTGAGACGGCGTCGCTCATGGCGACCGACCCGCCGTACTGCGTCGATTACACCGGCGACGACCGACCGGAAGGATCCGGCAAGGACTGGTCGCACGTCTACCGCGAGGTGGATATCGCCGACCTCGGCGAGTTCCTCGACGACGTCTTCAAGGCGTGCTTACCGCAGCTCGATCCGCATGCGGGGCTCTACGTCTGGCACGCGCACCTCCAACAGCCGGTGATCGCCGCGCTCTTCGAGCGGCACGAGCTGTTGTTGCACCAGATCCTCGTCTGGGTGAAGCCCTCGGCGACCTACTCGCACTCCTACTACCGCTGGCGACACGAGCCCTGCGTTTTCGGGTGGCGTCGTGGAAACAAACCGCCGCACGGCGCCGGCAAGCTCGAGACCGTCTGGGAAATCGACTGGGAGGGCAAGGCGCGCATCGTCGGGAACGAGCACCCCACACAAAAGCCCGTGCGGCTCTTCGAGATCCCGATGGAGCAACACACGAAGCGTGGCGCGATCGTGCTTGAGCCGTTCTCCGGAAGCGGTAGTCAGCTCATCGCGGCGGAGAAGCTCGGGCGCCGCTGTCGGGCGATGGAAATCTCGCCAGCGTTCGTC
>CAYZGY010000787.1:0-4135 GCA_964478085.1 uncultured Planctomycetia bacterium | reverse complement strand
ACTGCACTCCGCTCGAGCGCCCCTACCCCGTCGAGCTCGCGAAAGGCGCGAAGGTCTCTCAGAAGATCCGAATTCGACTCGAAGGGGATCTGCCTCGCGCAATCTCCACCACGAATCGAGGAGCCGTGCTCACGCTCGGTCGAGTCGAGACTCCTCTGCCACGACTCGGCCTCCAGGTCTCCGAGGAGGTCGCCCACCTCACCGAGAAGCAGCTCGATCGTCTCAAGGCTCTGCGTCTCGACCATCTCCGCGTCGACCTTCCGCTATCGGCCGCTTTCGTCGAGGAGCTTCGACGAGCCACGACGCAAGCGAAGGCCCTCGGCGTGAATCTGCAAGTCGGCGTGCAGCTCGGAGAGTCCCCGGACTTCGAGGCCTTGCTCGCCGAGGTCGATCGCCTCCGTCCACCCGTGTCCTACTGGTTGGTCACCGGCGGCTCCCACGCTCACTTTCGAAGCGCACGGGAGCGACTGAAGCCGATCGCGGGGAAAGCGAAGATCGGCGTCACCCGCATCACCAACTTCGTCGACCTGAACCGCGCGCGCCCGGAGAAGGACGGGCTCGAAGCCGTCGGCTTCGCGATCAATCCGCAGATCCACGCCTTCGACGATGCGTCGATCGTCGAGACGCTCGCCATCCACGCCGATGTCGTCGAAAGCACGCGAGCGTTCGCGGGGAATCGGCCGCTCGTCATCGGCCCGGTGACGCTGAGCCCCCAATTCGTCAACGGCGAGGATCCTCCCGGCGGCCCGCCCGCCGGCCCCTTTCCGACCTACGTCGACCCGCGACAAGGAACGGACCTCACCGCCGCTTGGACTCTCGGCAGCATCAAGTACCTCGCGGACGCCCGCGCGCACAGCGCGACGTACTACGAGACCGTCGGCTGGAACGGCGTGATGGACGCCGACGACGTCAGCGCTCGCCCTGCCGGCTTCCCCTCGAGCCCGGGCGAACTCTTTCCGGTCTACCGCGTACTCGAGGCTGTGGGCGAGTTCGCCGGTGGAACGGTTCGGCGGATCGACTCGTCGAGCCCGCTCTCCGCCGAAGGCATCGCGCTTCGGAAGGGAAAGCGACTCCGCGTACTCGTCGCGAACCTGACAGGAGAAAACCAGACGGTGACTCTTCGCGGACTCGGCTCGCCCGTCGTCGTTCGTCAACTGCTCGGAAAGTCGACTAGAGAAGCTACATCCGAAATTCGTGTCGCTCTTGCCCCTTACGGCGTCGCCGGCATCGATCGATCGGCCGACTGAGCCTGCGCTCGCAAGCCTGCGCAGAAAAACCCGCCCCGGCCGACGATCTTTGTTATTCTCGACACATGCCGCACTCTGCGATGAACACAGAGGACAACGAGCACGCGTTGCTCGAATTCGAGCCGAGCAGCCAGCGCCGAATCCTGCTCGTGTCTCCGCGCTTTGCCTACTCCTTCGGAACCTTCAATCACGCGTTTCCGCTCATGGGCGTCAAGGGATTCATGCCCCCGCAGGGGCTCCTCTTGATCGCTTCGCTGCTCCCGAAGGCGTGGGAAGTTCGCTTCATCGATGAAAACGTCGAGGACGCGACGAGCGAAGACTTCGCCTGGGCAGACGCGGTCTTGACGTCCGGTATGCACATTCAGCGGGACAATCTCAACGACATCGCACGGCGCGCCCACGACGTCGGGAAGCCCGTGGCGATCGGCGGTCCGTCCGTGTCGGCGGCACCCGAGTACTACCCCGAAATCGACTGGCTACACATCGGCGAAGTCGGGGAAGGCACGCTCGAGCTCTTTCGCCACATCGACCAGAGTCGCGAGCGGCCCGGATCGCAGCTTCGCTTCGAGACGAGCCAAGAGCGCCGTCTTCCGCTCGATCGGTTCCCCACGCCTGCCTACGATCGAATTCTGATCCTCGACTACTTGCTCGGCAGCGTTCAGTTTTCGAGCGGCTGCCCGTTCACGTGCGAGTTCTGCGACATTCCGAACCTCTACGGCCGGAATCCGCGCATGAAGACTCCCGAGCAGATCCTCGCGGAGCTCGACGCGCTCGCCGAAGGTGGCGCCGTCTCGATCTACTTCGTCGACGACAATTTCATCGCCAATCCGAACGCCGCAGAGGAGCTTCTGCCGCACCTCATCGAGTGGCAGAAGAAGTGGGACTTCCAGGTACGGCTCTCCTGCGAAGCGACGCTCAACATCGCCAAGTACAAAGACATCCTAGAGGCGATGCGGCAGGCGTTCTTCACGAACATCTTCGTCGGCATCGAGACGCCGGAACCCGACGCCCTCGTCGCGATGAAGAAGAGTCAGAATCTCGGCTCGCCGATTCTCGAAGCTCTGCACGAGATCAACCGTCACGGTATGGAGGTGGCCGGTGGAATCATCATGGGACTCGATACCGACACCCCGGAGACACCCGAGGTGATCAAGGAGTTCTCCGAAGCATCGAACATTCCGATCATGACGGTGAACATTCTCTACGCCCTTCCGCACACGCCTCTCTACGACCGCCTCGAACGAGATGGGCGCCTGCTCAGCGAAAAGGAACACGCCGGTCGCGACTCGAACATTCGCTTCCTCGAGCCTTATGAAAACGTCGCTGCGCGCTGGCGTGATGTGATCGATCACATCTTCGAGCCGAGCCGCCTCTACAAGCGATATGCGTACAACGCGAACAATACCTATCCGCATCGTCTCGGCCCGACCAAGCCGATTCGCCAAGCGACCTGGACGAATATCAAGCGAGCTGCCGGCATCTTCTCCCGCGTCATCTGGAACATTGGCCTGCGTGGCCACTACAAGCGCATCTTCTGGAAGATGGCCGTCCGGGAGCTCTGCCGCGGCAAGATCGAGACGTTCTTCCAAGTTTCGATGGTCGCCCACCACCTGATCGTCTACGGACGCGAATGCGTCGAAGGCAAACTCCAGGCCTCGAACTACTCGAGTCGCAGCGTCGAGCGAGAGCCCGCGAGTGCCGCTCGATAAGAAGAAATTCAACGCACCCTTCCGAAGAAAAGTCATGAACGCGAAGCGCGCCATCCGATCGAAGCATCTCGCGGTGATTCTCGCCGCACAACTCCTCCTGCCGACTGGCTGGGCCGACGAGAAGCCGGCCACCCTTCCCGACCCTGACGGCAAGCCCGCCGACATGAGCCAACCGGTCCAGGTGTACATCCTCCTCGGCCAGTCGAACATGCTCGGCTTCGGCAGAATTGCTCCGTCGAAGAAGAAGCAGGAGGGATCCCTCACGCAAGCCGTGAAGGAAAAAGGGCTCTACCCTTACCTCGTCGACGACGCAGGGAATTGGACCGAGCGCAAAGACGTCCGCAACGTGCGCGTCATGGGAAGCGGCACGGGCGGCATGCGACAGTTCAATAACGAGTGGATGACGATCAAGGGTCGCGCGGTCGGCCCGGAGATCGGTATCGGGCACTACGTCGGGCACGCCACCGAAGCTCCGCTCCTCATCCTCAAGAGCTGCATCGGAAACCGAAGCTTGGGCTGGGACTTGCTCCCGCCCGGGAGCCCTTCGTTCGAGTTCGAGGAGAAGGGCACGACGTGGCACTACGCGGGATACAAGGAGTCCCCGCTGCGCTGGGAAAAGGGCACGGAGCCGAAGCCGATCGGCTGGTACGCGGGCATGCAGTACGACGGCGACATCGCTCGCGCGAAGAAGGTCCTGTCCGAGCTCGACAAGTACTACCCTGGCGCAAAGAAGTACGAGGTCGCGGGCTTCTTCTTCTGGCAGGGGGACAAGGATCGCTACAACGCGGGCCACGCGAGCCGTTATGAGAAGAACCTCGTCCACTTGATCAAGCAGCTCCGCAAGGACTTCGACGCCCCGAAAGCCAAGTTCGTCTGTGCCACGCTCGGACAGACGAAGAAAGGCGCGAAAGGGAACGAGGGTATGATCCTCGAGGCCCAGCTCGCGGTCGACGGCAAGACGGGCAAGTACAAGGAATTCAAAGGCAACGTCGCGAGCGTCTACACGCACCCCTTGTCGAAGGGTGGTGCGTCGAACGGTCACTACGGCGGGCACGCCGAGACGTACGACGCGAAGTCAACGGGGGGCGCGCTGACCACCATGGGCTGGCTCACGGCGTAGTCCTGCGCGAGGCGCTGGAGAGCGTGCTCACCATTTATTGGGAACAGGATGCTTCCTTT